>JAZQCR010000128.1:0-80005 GCA_045546375.1 Eubacteriales bacterium
TCTGCCAAGGGCATAGCTGGGTAGCCGCGTGCGGGAGTGATAAACGCTGAAGGCATCTAAGTGTGAAACATGCTTCAAGATTAGATATCCCACAACATAAGTTGGTAAGGTCACTTATAGACTATGAGTTTGATAGGTCAGGGGTGTAAGTGCAGTAATGTATTTAGCTGACTGATACTAATAGACCGAGGGCTTGAACTTTTATAGTTCAGATCCCTACAATTGAGTTTCCGTTCAATTTACTCTTATTCAGTTTTCAGTGAATATTCACTTGAAAAAATGCACCTTTAGCTCAGTTGGTAGAGCAACTGACTCTTAATCAGTGGGTCCCGGGTTCGAATCCCTGAAGGTGCACCATAAAGTTGGTGTCTTTAACGCAGAGGGTACACCTGTTCCCATTCCGAACACAGAAGTTAAGCTCTGCAGTGGTGACAATACTCGGCTGGAGACGGCCCGGGAAGATAACACGATGCCAACACCTTTAGTTAGTGTCTTTAACGTGGAGGGTACACCTGTTCCCATTCCGAACACAGAAGTTAAGCTCCTCAGTGGTGACAATACTCGGCTGGAGACGGCCCGGGAAGATAACACGATGCTAACACACACCTATAAGCCCCGGACCGAGACGTCCGGCTTATGTGTCTTATAGGAACATTCGGGGTCACAGAGCACCCCGATCATATTCCTCCTTAGCTCAGTCGGTAGAGCGCATGACTGTTAATCATGATGTCGCTGGTTCGAGCCCAGCAGGGGGAGCCACTGGAAAGCCTGTAAGCATTAAAGTTTATGGGCTTTCTTAATTTTATTTTGTTCGCATTTTTTATAACAATATCGTGTTAATGATTGTTAACCGTAAGAAATTTGATCGGATGATTGTAAACCGAAATTTTGAGATTACGCCGTTGACGTTGATTGGTTTGAAAAAGCCTATGGATAGTTTTGAACTATCCATAGGCTTTTTTCGTTTCTAATTTGCTCAGTTATTAAAATAACTGTAATCTTATTCTTAACTTTTTGCATTCTATCACAGATTTTCAGCAGTTTACCCCAGATTACTATTTCATGTGCGTTAGTGTGATAGACTTGACAATGAAGGGATTACCTTCATTATCCTTCATTCTAGAGATTTTCCTGTGTTTACAAATTAGACATTATTTGTAAGAGTTCTTCGTGTACAGTCAAGCACCACCTCCTTAAAATTATTCGGAAGGAGGTGATAATTATGTACTTTACTCGTCATTTTGGTCGAATTGTCAGAGAACGTAGAGAACGTCGTGGTATGACAATTTTTCAGCTTGCTGAAAAGTGTGATATGAGTGAAAGAGGTCTGGAACTCATAGAACTGGGCGATTCTGATCCCAAGCTATCTAACGCATTGAATATTGCAAAGGTATTAGAGTTGGATATTGGTGAATTGAATATCTGCCTACCCAATGGGTAATTCTAATTGTACTTTTGACTGATTGAAAGGAGTTGCAGCTTGGATTATAAGTACATAGTCGTTTGTAGTAACTATCTGAATGGGAGTCGAACACGCATTGCTTATGGATTGGCAGTCGTAGATTGCAATGAGGATGACACTATCATCCTTAAAAGCTATCCTGATTTGTCCGGAGATTTTGCAGAAGTTGAGAAATTGGCGATTTCATGCAATGAATATGAGCTTGACATTATTCATTTAGATGACATTATAGAAGACTTTTTAGAATGAAGGAAGCCGAAAGTACGTATATAAACGCGCTTTCGGCTTTTCTTATTCTTATCTTATTTTTGAGGTGATGAAAAATATGGCGTGAATTATTAGATGTTAACGAGTCTAAAAACATAAAATAAGGAGGTATCACTAATGGCAATAGTTTTCTCAAAAGTTTTATTAAACTCTGAAAATCAGCAAACAGAGTTTTGGGTGTGCGGCATACCACACGGGATGGAAGATCTCGAATGCTATAAATCGTTTGAAGATTTTTTAGATGAACTTGATTCGGATGACGTAAACGCTGTGGTACAGACGTATCTGTATGGTGAGGGAGAAACACATACGGCATCATTTGAAGAACTGATATATATGCTGCAGCGGATGGAGCATGATGAAGACTTTTTAACCAAGCGATGTACATGCCTTGAAAACAGTAGCTTCAGTTTCTCATACATAGAGTCAGAATTATACGGCGATGTATCGGGCGAGCGTGAACATCCCAAACTGATAGGATACTCAGAAAAAGGAGAACCCACAGAACTTAATTCCATAAAAGAAGTAGCAGAATATATTCATACCGAAGGACAAAAGGGAGATGTGACCATCACTTACGAGGATGGGAGCTTCTGCCTCAATACCTTCGGTGTTTTTATTGATCGTATTTCAGATATGGAGTATCGAGAGGAACTGTTAAAAGAACTCGTGCCCAAACAGCTTGAATTAACGGGTAATGCTAATTTAACGATGAGTATGTGATAGGAGGTGATAGCAATGACCGAATGGGAAAGAAATAACCGAATGGCGGAGGTGTACCGCGAAAGATATAAGCCGGGTACAAGATTAATGCTTTTATCGATGGAAGATCCTTTTGCGCCAATAGCACCTGGTACAAAAGGTACGGTGGTGCACGTGGATGACCAAGCTCAAATACACATGAGATGGGATAACGGCCGTACGCTGGCAATTATACCCGGTGAAGACGGTTTCAGAGAACTTACCGCACAGGAACTCGAAGAAGAACTGAATGCGAAAATAACGTCAAATAAAGACACTTTTACAATAGGAATGTGAGGTGATGGGGTAATAACATACATCAGCAAAGCGCTGATGTTTTATGTCTATCAGATATTTAGATATGTTTGCCGGTATCGGCGGATTCAGAAGCGGACTTGGCGCAGTAGGCGGCTTTGAATGTGTCGGGTACTGCGAAATAGATAAATATGCAAAACAAGCCTATGAAGCAATGTATGATACGAAGGGAGAGGTGTATTATGAAGATGCTACAACCATCGACCCTGAAGGATTGCCGGATATCGATCTTATTTGCGGAGGCTTTCCTTGTCAGGCTTTTTCAATTGCTGGAAAGCGGGGCGGATTTAACGATGCAAGAGGAACCTTGTTCTTCGAAATTGCCAGAATTGCCGCCGTTAAAAGACCTACATTTTTGCTCCTTGAAAATGTTCCCGGATTGTTATCGCATGACGGGGGCAGGACGTTTGCGACCATCCTCAATACGCTTTCAGACCTGGGGTATGATGTCACGTGGCAGGTGCTTAACAGCAAGGATTTTGGTGTTCCCCAATCAAGAAAGAGAGTGTATATTATCGGATATCTTAGAGACAGATGTGCCGGAGAAATACTATCTTTCACAGAGACAAATGGAAAAACTCTTGATAAACGCATACCCGGACGTGAAGGAAAGCGAGTCTATTCCACAGATGGACTAGCGGTGACATTAACAAGTGAGGCAGGGGGATTTGGCGGCAAGACAGGACTCTATGAAATAAGTTTACCTATTAAGGTAAAAACTAAAGCGGGGTATCAGGAAGCTCATCCGGGTGACAGTATTGATCTCGCATATCCAAATATAAATTCAAGACGCGGACGGGTCGGTAATCAAATCGCGCATACAGTCACTCCCGGTAATACTCAAGGACTATTCTTTATAGACATGAACGCTGAACCAAAAATAACGGACGTTGCCAGGTGTATTACTGCAAGGCAGAATGCCGGGGTCAGCAATCGAAAGGGAGAACATTCCGCCGTGTTGGTCGAATCAGAACCAAGGGCAATACTTACTCCCGAAAAAGAAAATGTTCGTCAACAAGGACGAAGAATGAATCGTCCAAATGAGCCAATGTTTACTGTCACTGTACAAGATCGGCATGGTATTGTGAGGTGCGGAAAGGTGAGAAGACTTATGCCCATTGAATGTTGGAGATTACAGGGGTTTACAGATGAGCAGTTTTATAAAGCGGCGAGCACGGGGTTGTCTGATGGGAGATTATATAAGATGGCAGGTAATGCAGTAAGTGTTCCTGTTATATCCGCTTTGGGTGAGAAGATAAAGAAGATTTATGCCAATAATATTATTGAATAAAAACGTAGTATTTGCAAAAACTATTGACAATATCACGGTTGACCGATATAATATTGTTGAGGTGAATTGCGCAATGATAAATGAATTGCTGAAAAATCAAAACATAACAAAATATCGGTTGGCAAAGGATAGTGGTATTCCTTATACAACTATAAGTGATATTTGCAGCGGTAGAGCGCAAATTGAAAAATGCTCTGCCGAAACTATATATAGAATTTCGAAAGTGCTTAACGTTCCAATGGAAAGTCTGATAGAGCATTGCTTTGATAAGCGCATAGATTTTGAACTGTTTAAAAGTAATACTTGTCACAGACTGAAAGAGCTCGGTGATATTGATTTCCTTATTGAGCTTTTGGAGGCGGATCAGATCCGTGAGTATTACAATAAAAAATGGTATCCGGAATGCTTGTATCTTCTTGCTATGCTTGATTACGTAAGCAGAGAAAACTATATTCCGATTTGTACACAATATGACGATATGCGTGGCATGAAATTGAAACACATGCTTTATCCGCAAAGTGTGTTAGTTGCATCTAAAATAATGAAGAACGATGATGTAAAAGAACGTTCTGTGAAGGAAGCTATTCCTGAATTTATGCGTTTCAATATCGTAGAAAGCGAGGTGCGAAATGTCATCTAACAGCTTTACAAAAGAGAACCTTGATACTTATTTGAAGGAGTTGGCAAAGGAGTTTAGGAGGGCTAACGGAAAAAACGTGTCTGCAGAAATCGTTTTGGTTGGCGGTGCTGCAATACTAACAAATTACGGTTTCCGTGAAATGACAACAGATATTGATGCGGCTATTTATGCGTCATCTTCATTAAAGGATGCGATCAATCGCGTAGGAGATAAATTTGACCTCCCGAACGGTTGGTTAAACTCGGATTTTATGCGTACGGGATCGTATTCTCCTAAACTGAATGAATTCTCCGTTTATTATAAAACTTTTTATGGAGTTATTTCTGTTCGCACAATTTCGGCTGAATATTTAATTGCTATGAAGTTGCGTTCCGGCAGGAAATACAAAAATGATCTGTCTGACATAATTGGAATATTAGCTGAACACGAAAAGGTAGGTAATACAATTTCTATCCAAAAGATAGAAACGGCGGTTATGAATCTTTACGGCGGTTGGGATGATTTCCCTGAGGATTCCAGATCATTTATTGAAGACGCTATCAAAAACGGTGAGTATGAAAGCGTATATAATTCTGTGAAGAGCGAAGAGATCGAGGCAAGAGATATTTTACTTGATTTCGGAAATAACTATCCCAATGTCGCAAAAGAATCCAATGTGAATGACATATTAAAAACTCTGAAAAGCAAAAGAGACAATAATTGACACGGTGTGTTTGTGCTGTAATATTGATAAATATTATAGCTACCGGAGTTGTTGATAGACAAGGTAACAGACTGTGTGCAAGCAAGACAATAAACCAAGAATACAATTAATGCAGACGGGAACAGAATGATGGAAATTGTTGAGATACGGGCAAAGGGGAAAGAGATAGAGCTATCTGAAGAGGTGCGTTATTATATGCTCATGCAGGTGCCGAATGGAAGACTAACGAGAGATCAGGATATACGAGAGTATTTAGGCAAATTGTATGGAGCGTCATATATTGATTTCATCACACCATTGCGTATGAGAGCGATCCTTGATTACGATAAGTATATATATCGCATTTTGGATAATGTTCCGTTTCATCGCGAGGTGTCATCATTGGGATACACTTATAACCCGGAGTATATAAAGAAGTTAAAAGAAGAGGGATTTGTTATACTTCCTAAATCCGGCAATAGAACCGAACGAGTGGAAGATTATAAAAAGTACTTGTTTGATTTTGAAAAGGAATCATCCGTTGACCTTTCAGTTTTAGAAAAGATAAGCAGAGAAGGTATCGAATCGTATCTGAAATAAACAGTTACAGCGTCGTGTTAAATCACGGCGCTGTTTCTTTAGTAAGCAATAAGTCCGCAGGCTTATTGTTGAAATAACGCAAAATGTGAAAATAAATAACACGAAAGAAGACAAAGTGAATTAATGTGTCGTATTTTGACCATGAGACAGGTAAACGCATAAGCGAGCCTGTCTTTTTTTGTTTTAGAAAGGAAGGGATAATGTATGCCGAATTACGTAACAAACTGTATAACGCTAAAAGGTGACCAGGGGCGTATCAAAGAACTGCGAGACGCTATTATGAATGATGAGAAAAGAATAGGTAGTATGGATTTCAATAAGATAATTCCCATGCCGGAGTCACTGAATATCGTGTGCGGAAGCGATAGTGACAGAGGCCTAAAGTGGTATACCGACTTTATTTCCGTATATCTATTCGGACGCGATCTAGAAAAAGTGGATACTTTGAACATTCCTCCCGAGCGTGAGGAAGTATTCTTAAAAATGCGCACAGATATCGATAGAGACACATTCGATCTCGGAAGAGCCGCGTATCAGAATATTCTAAAATACGGAGCGCCCACATGGTATGAATGGAGCATCCAAAATTGGGGAACAAAGTGGAATGCAATTATGCCGGATACGGGCTACGATAGCTATGACGAAACCATAATAGCTATGGATACCGCATGGAGTGCGCCTCATCCTGTAGTAGCCAAGCTTGCACAAATGTATCCGGATATTGAATTCACGCACGAGTGGGCAGATGAAGATATCGGTAATAACTGCGGTAGATACGTTTATCGTGATGGTATAAGAGTCGATGAGTATTTCCCCGAAACAAATAAAGAAGCCGTAGAATTTGCGGCGTACGTAATGGATAGCAATCCTTCGGATTGGGGATTGAAACTCAATGAAGCGGGCACAGAATATGAGTATTCGCCTGGAAATATTTCAGAAGATATTGGAGAGATGCAGTTATGAGTATTGTAGAGATCAAGAAAGAAAACTTAAAAGAATTGTCAGGGCAAGAAGGCCTTATACTTCGCGGATGCGGCGGAGAGATACAGGAGTGGATTGATGGCATCAATGAACTGTTTACAGATGAAAAGATACTACTGAACGACACCGTATTCAGCGATTGCTATTTTTTTAAGGACAAGGATATCACCTGCATACTGTTTCCCTTTAAAGATGTCGAACTGAATGTTACTAAGCTTGCAATGTGGCGAATCGCAACCAGTGAAAATTTAGGCGGAATGTGGCTCTCGGATTACATAGACAATCATTTGGATGTAGCGGAACAGCATAAGTCTACGGAAAGGCAAAAACCAGACTGTCCGCTAATAGGTCAGGATGGAAACATCTTTAATCTTATGGGTATAGCTTCAAGAACTTTGCGCGAAAACGGGATGGGAGATGAAGCTAAAGAAATGTGTGAGCGGATACGCGGTTCAGGCAGCTATTATGAAGCGCTTAACATTATCGGTGAATATGTGAATATTACTTCGTTAGACGAGGGAGAAGAGCCGGGAGATGAAGATGTGTGGGACAGAGAAATGACGTTATGACGAGAGCGGGCGTATGATATAATGTGCACGAAACATAATTAATTAAGATATAGCGGTATTGATGCGAAAAAAGCATTGGTACCGCTTTTTTCGTTGCAAAAGGGAGGTGAGCAGTATTAAAACACCTGTATCGCGTGTGGGTAACAAAACATCAATCCTTCACATTTTGTACGCCTTGTTTCCTCTCAAATATGAAAGGTTCATAGATGTATTCGGTGGCTCGGGAAGTGTGCTGCTTGGTAAGCCTACTATTGATTCATTCGAGGTGTATAACGACTTTGACAGGAACCTTACAAATCTTTTTCATTGCATGAAGGATAGAACGATGGCTACTATCAGGGAACTTGGGTTTTGTAATCTGAATTCAAGAGAAGATTTTATAGCCACAAGAACGTTCTTTCGTCATGAAGGATTTGACGATAGGTATCTGAGTGATGAATTGCAATTGACAGAGATCACGTTCCCTGAGCCCGCGGCAGAGGAACTTAAGGAAATGCGAAGGCTAATAACTGATGATCATGATGTGCGAAGAGCGGCGATGTTCTTAAAGCTGCTCAGATACAGCTATTCAAGTAGTGGCAAGTCTTATGCTTCACAGCCGTTTGACATCAGAAGATTATTCGGACTTATTCGGGAACTGGAAGATAGAATGGCAAACGTTGTGATAGAAACCCAAGATTTTGAGACGCTGATCAAGCATTATGATCGACCGGATACCTTCTTCTATTTGGATCCCCCATACTATTCTACCGAAGATATGTATGAAGCGGATTTTGGGAGGGATGACCACGAGAGGCTCAGGGATACCCTCAAGAACATCAAAGGAAAGTTCTTGCTCTCATATAACGACTGTCCTCAGATACGGGAGCTATACGAGGGATATTCTATGTTCGATTTTTCAAGGACTCATTCAATGGTTCAGCGTTATGAGGCGGGCAAAGAGTTTAAAGAACTGCTTATAGGCAACTATGATCTTTTTGAGCGGGAACAGGGAAAGCCCAAGCAATTATCGCTGTTCGATGTTTACGGCGAAGAACACTATGATTACGAGAAAATATTAAAGGAGAGTATTATACAATGCAGAATGTGAAAAAGAACGACGAAGGGTTAGATAAAGAAAAGAACAGATATGCGTTACTGCGCCGTATTCTCGGGAAGAGAGGACGTATCACAATTCCATATGAGCTAAGGAGGCAGATCGGATTTAAATATAATGACGTTCTGTCTTTTTCGGTTACGGAGAGCAAGGATGCGATCATTATCAAACGAGAGAAGCTTTGCGATAACTGCGGTAGCGTGAAAACGACTTCCGGTATCGAAACTGACGAAATGACTCTGCTGGACTTTCTTAACGATCTATCCCCCGAGCAGATGAAAGCAGCTCTTGTACATCTTTCGGTAAAGTGGGCTGAAATGCAGAGTCAAGATAGCAATACAAAGAAAACTGAGGGAGGAATGTAATATGCGAGTAGAGATTTATCAGATAGATATGGATAGGGACGAAAAAGGAGTTAAAGTCCATGACCTTGAATTCTCTCAAAAGCTGCTTGGTACAGATAAGATCAACGCTGAACTATATGAAGAGGTGTTCAGCGCAGAGCTGGATGTCAAGGACCCCGAAGAGGTATATCAGATCTTTAATACCGAAGGACATCCTTTGCACCGTGGGCATTCTATGTCTGTATCTGACGTGATCGTTATGAACGGAAAGGCGTATTATTGCCAACGGGTAGGTTTTGCAGAGGTGGAGTTTGACGAAAAGCTTACACATAAGCCGGATAACCTTATGAGGGTGGTATACGTAGAGCCGGGCAAGCCTGCCTATCAAGCAGAGATAGGAAAAACTCTCGAGGCAGAACAGAAGGCTGTGGGCGGATTAATTGAGGCTATCTATTATGACGATAATATTTGTCTTATCGCAAACGAAGAGTCAAAGCTTATCGGCATGAGTGGTAACAGAAGGATCGGGGACGGCACGTCAATTATCGCCGGTCCCTTTTTTGTATGCGGTATTGACGGTGAGAATTTCCGATCACTAAGCGAAGAGGAGGTGGTGAAATACATGGATGAGTTCAGTGTTCCCGAAGAGATAAGTCGGGAAGAGGTAGAAGCCGATACCGGTTTCACAATGTTTTTTTCAATGTAGGAGGAAGAGAAAATGTCTGAGAACAAAACAAAGATAAGTGCCAGGATAGACAAGCTGGTAGACCGTGAGGGATCGAAGGTAAGAGCCTATGCCAGTCTGACAGTTGGAGGTATGTTCGCCATACATGGCGTCAAGGTGATCGATTCGCCTAACGGCCTGTTTGTGGCGATGCCCCAGAACAGCATCAATAAGGACGGCCGTACCGACTATCGGGAGATCTGTCATCCTATTAACTCGGAAACGAGAAATGAGATGGTAGATAAGGTCATGGCTGCGTATGAGCAGGCGATGCAGAATGCGGTAGCAAACGTAAATAAAGCGGATACTGCTACCGTAACAATGACAGCGTAACATAAAGAATATTGATAGGAAAGAACGAGGTAAATGAATATGTTTAATAAGATCAAGAACAAGGTAAGCTCTATGGCAATCCGCGCAAAGAGCGCGATCGAGAGTAAGAAGGCGGAAGGATATGTGGACTCCGGCGTTAAGATCCTCATTGCAGTGGTTATCGGAGCACTGCTGCTCAGTCTGCTGTACACCCTCTTCAACACTACCATCATGCCCAGTGTTACTACTAAGATCCAGGGACTCTTTAACTACGCAGGTTAATGAGTAGCTCTGTTTGAAAGCATAGAAGAATCAAAGAAAGTACGAGGTAAATGAATATGTTAAATAAGATCAAGAATAAGGTAAACGCTATGGCAATTCGCGCAAAGAGCGTAATCGAAAACAAGAAGGCGGAGGGCTACGTTGATTCCGGTGTAAAGATACTCATCGCAGTAGTTATCGGAGCACTGCTGCTCAGTCTGCTGTACACCCTCTTCAATACTACCATCATGCCTACCGTTACCAATAAGGTAACCGAGCTCTTCAGCTACAGCGGAACCTGATACATATAGCCGGAGGAAAAGGGAGAACCGAAAACGGTTCTCCCTCAGTCTCACAAAAGATACTGAGAGGTGATAGCAATGAACGATATATTTAATATTCCGAGTAACGTAATGGCTATTGTAAAAGATTCAAGGTTGTTGTGCGCGAGCATATTGCTGACTGCGTTGTCTATGCTTACAGCATATATGATAGCACGAGCCAGCATATCACGTTTGGGAGCAAAGAGTAAGAATGTTTCTCTTATATTTGTCCTAATTACGTTTGCCATATCTGTGTTTCTAACGGTAGTATTTGGACCGTCGATGGGATTTGTGAAGGGAATGGTATTGTGTCAGATACTCATCTATGCCTCTTATGCGGATATATGCCGCAGGGAGCTTGATGATAGTGTGCATATTATGGTCATACTCACTTCACTTATAGGTGTGGAGCTATACGGGATACCCGCTATGCTTATAAGCGCGTTTGTTATGAGCGTGATCATCCTGTTCCCCGTAGTAATAGGCGGAAGTAATATAGGCGGTGCGGATATTAAACTGAGTATGGCGTGTGCTTTTATGCTGGGACTAAGTGCCGGGCTCTTTGGCTTGATAGTTGGTATGCTTCTTGCGATCACAGTAAACTCAATAATCAAAAAGGGAAAGGAGAGCTCCTTTGCCCTGGTTCCGTATCTTGCTGTCGGGTTTATGACGGCGTATTTCATATAAAACAGGAGGAAGGATGAAAAACAGAACTATAATAGGACTCATCTGTATCGTGGTGGCTGTTGTCACCACGTTTTTAGTTGCTCCCCTTGCTAACAGACTTACAAGCGATACGGTGGAGATCGTTAGGTTAAAGGCTGACGTTGCCAAGGGAAGCGTTATAGGTGAAGAGCAGATAGAAAAGGTAAAGGTGAACAGATCCGCACTCCCTGAAGGAACAGTAACATCAGGAAAGGACGTTGTGGGGAAGTATGCCGCCTCTACCCTCTATGCGGGGGATTATCTTACCGAAAACAAGCTAAAGGGAGAGCCCAATACTGCAGAGGATGTGTTTGCTACACTTGACGGCAGCAAGGTCGCTGTGAGTGTTACCATAGATTCCTTTGCTGCGGGACTTTCGGGTAAACTGCAGAACGGAGATATAATCAGCCTTATAGTCACGGATAAAGAAGGCACTGAAGCGGTCATTCCCGCTGAACTTACTTATCTTAAGGTTATCACCACTACGACCTCGGGAGGCATAGACAAGGATAAGATCGTGAAAAACGAGGATGGCAGCTATGAACTGCCCAGTACGGTTACCGTGCTCGTTAACACCAAACAGGCGAAATTACTCTCAATGTACGAGGGAACCGTCACTATGCAGGCAGCTCTTGTGTACCGAGGGGATAAGGCAACTGCGGAAAAGTTCTTGGCTAAACAAGATGCTGTGTTCGCAGGTACGGGAGGTGATACCGATGAGTAAGATCATTGCGGTATCCGGTTCACCCGGAAGCGGTAAGACCACTTTTGCACTAAAGCTTGCCGAAGAGCTTTATGATATGCTTGGCACGCGAGTGCTGTTTCTGACAAGTGATTTGCGTGTACCCGGTCTTGCATATATTTTTCCGCACAGTAAGGGAAGTGAGTTGTATTCGGTAGGAAAGGTGCTGGATAAGACAGACATATTCAAGGAAGACGTTGTAAAAGAAATTGTGTCTGTGAAGACAATGCGCAACTTTGGATTTCTCGGTTATAAAGGCGGAGATACGATGTATACGTATCCTGAACCCACAGAGGATAAAGTTATGGGCCTGTTTGGTGCAATGCGAGAATTGGCTGAATATATTGTTGTGGATTGTTCAGGCATAGATAATGACCTTATATCCGTTATGGCTATGGCGGAGGCAGACGTGCGTATCAGACTCATCGTTCCCGATCTTAAAAGTATGGCGTATTACGCATCACATCCTATAGCGGAAGACGCGGGAGAGATCAAAGCATTTAACATAATGGATGATGATTTGTATTTGCCTATTGATGAGATGGATGATCACTTTTCGGGTGTGGAGTACATTATTCCATACAGCCGACCGCTCAAGCAGCAGGCTATTACAGGTACACTTTCTGAGCATTTGGTGGATGTCAGATACCGCAGTGCGATGGCAGATATTGCAAAGAGGGTGATAAGCCTTGAGTAAGGTCATAGATTTTGAAAACTTGCTTTGGAATACTCAAGAGCATATTTCACATAACTATGCCGCTGCCTTGACGGACAAAAGTAAGCGGGGGCAGTTACACTCATATATTGAGAAATATCTGAGAGATAACGGGTATACGGTGAGCGGGCTTACCTTTAAAGAATGTGAGGATAAGCTGTACAGGGAGATGGCGGAATATTCTATTCTAACCGAATACCTTGGTCGGGATGAGATAGAGGAGATCAATATAAACGGTTGGGATGACGTGGCTATCACATATACCGACGGACGAATTCAAAAGGCGGAAGAGCACTTCCTTTCGCCACAACATGCCATAGACATAGTTAAGCGTTTATTGCACCATTCCGGGATGATAATAGATAACGCTACTCCTATGGCTCAGGGGCATTTGCCGGGAAATACACGTATTACCGCACTGAAGGAGCCGTTAGTAGACCCCGATAGAGGTATCAGCGTGTCCATTCGTTTACTTCACCCATCAAGAGTGACAAAGGAAGAGATAGTGCGAGGGGGTAATGCTACAAGAAAGATGATGGACTTTCTTGCAATGTGCTTAAGATACGGTGTTTCCTTTGTGGTAGCGGGCGCTACTTCATCGGGCAAGACCACTTTGCTGAATGCATTACTTTCTACGATTCCCGATGAAAAGCGAATATTCTCTATCGAATCGGGTTCAAGAGAATTGTCTCTTGTTAAGCGAGAGAACGGTAAGGTGAAAAACAACGTAGTTCATACGCTATCCCGTCCGTCCGAGAATCCTCCTTACGATATTTCTCAAGAGGATCTGGTAGTGGCATCCCTTAGATTCAACCCCGATATAGTTGTGGTTGGAGAAATGCGGGATACGGAAGCGTATTCTGCGGTAGAGGCGTCCTTGACAGGGCATACGGTTGTGTCTACTGTGCATGCATCTGCAGCGGATGCAGCACATATGCGCCTGGCACTTCTATGTCAAAAGCGGTTCCCCATAAACTTCCAGACATCACTTATGCAGGCGGGTCAGGCTTTCCCTCTTGTGGTGTATGCACATAAGCTGGAGGATAACACAAGAAAGATAATGGATATCTCCGAATGTGTTATAACGCCGTCAGGTGAGCGGGAATACCGTACCTTGTTCAGATATTGCATAACCAAGAACGAGGTGGTAAACGGCGATTACCATATAGAGGGGCATTTTGAGCAGCCTGAGATCATGAGCGAGCATTTGAAAGCAAAACTGATGCAGTTTGGTGTGCCCGAGGATGAGCTTGCGAAATTTTTAGAGAAGGGAGGGGATTATCTGTGATATATACTATCTTAGCTTCAGTGATGATGGCAATAGGTATTGCGCTGATATTTGACCTGGCTCCCGAGCGTGTCACTGTGGATTTATTTAGGCTCGTGACTCCAAAGGACAGCTTGCGGGAAGAGGTACGGGTTTTAAGGGAGAACAAAAAGAAGCATGGAATCTATCATAAGCTCGTGAGGATCAAAACCGCACTCACCGATACCGGTAAGGGAAGACAGTTTACGGTGGTGTGTTTTGCATCTGTGCTTATGTTTTTGGCGGGAGCACTTATTTGTGTGCTTTTAGATAATCTTTTTCTTATGCCGGCGCTTTCTGTCAGTATGGCGCTTACCCCTTTTTTGTATATAGCCCATGCTATCTCTTATTATGAAAGGCAGACCAAGGAAGAACTTGAGACTGCATTATCTATTATCACAACGTCATATATTCGCTCCGAGGACATTATAAGCGCGGTGGGAGAGAATCTAAAATACATTAAGCCGCCGCTTAAGGAAGTGTTCAAGGGCTTTGAAGGCGAGGCAACGGCGGTAAGTGCCAATATTAAGCGCGCTCTTCACAATCTTAAGGGTAAGATAGATGATGAGGTTTTTGCAGAGTGGTGCGACACGCTTATACGGTGTCAGGATGACAGAACCTTAAAGGATACGTTGCAGGCAGTGGTGGCAAAGCTCACAGATGTGCGCATTGTAAATAACGAGCTGAAGACTATGCTTGCATCCGCTCGTAACGAGTATTATATGATGGTCGCAATGGTGCTTGGCAATATTCCTTTGCTGTATGTTCTGAACAGAGAATGGTATGAGACCCTTATGTATACTACGCCCGGTAAACTGGTGCTTGGAGTTTGCGGTGCGGTTATCCTTATAACCGCGCTTTTTATGATGCGTTTTACAAAGCCCATAGAGTATAAGAGGTAGGAGGTGGTGAAATGTTATTGCAGGCGATAGCGGGAGCTCTTATCGGACTTGGATTATTCTATATATTAGCCGATGCCTTGATGATCCCGTATATGAAGACGTCAAAAGCAGTAGTCAACCTGTCAAAACAGCAGAAAGAATCCACCTCGGGTCTGGATATATGGCTAAAGGGAATAGCTGTGTGGTTATCCGCTCGAATCAGATTAAACGAGTTTAAGAGGGCTCAGCTTGAGTCGGATCTTAAGACTGCGCAGATGAGCATAAGCCCGGAAGAATTCAAGGCAAACGCTATAGTTAAGTCGATCATAATTATGGCATTTGCCATTCCATGTGTTTTTATATTTCCGTTACTGTGTCCTGTGGTTTTATTTTTAGCTTGGTTCCTTTATTACAGGGAGATGAAGAGAGTAAGCGTACTCATATCTCGAAAAAGAGGCAAGATCGAATATGAACTGCCGGGTCTTGTGTTCGCTATTGAAAAGACCCTGAAGCATAACAGGGATGTGCTGTATATGTTGAAGTCTTATGCAGGCAATGCAGGACCTGAACTGAGACATGAGCTGGATATAGCCGTAGCAGATATGGAGTCGGGAAATTATGAGGCGGCCATTACCCGTTTGGAAGCTCGTGTAGGCTCCTCTATGATGAGTGATGTGTGCAGAGGCCTTATAGGTATCCTACGCGGAGATGATACGCAGATATATTGGGCTTCTTTATCGATAAAGTTCGCAGATATTCAAAGACAGCAGTTAAGGCTGAAGGCTCAAAGGGTGCCCCGTAAGGTGAAGCGGTTATCTATGTGCTTGCTCTGCTGTTTTATGCTGATATATATCGTGGTCATCGTGTATCAGATCTTGTCTTCTGTCGGAGTCCTGTTTGGATAAGGGGGATGTGATGAAAGAAAAGATGCTTAGTAAGCGAGCCGAAGGATATATAGATCTGTGCGTAGGGATAGTAGCGTTCGTAATGGTTCTGGTAATTGCCATCAATATATTCAGCTTTATATCTATAAAACAGGATATGGACAGAATTGCAGAGGAGCTTTTGGAAGCGGCTACGTTTTCCGGAGCCTTTGCCGATGAATTTTTCACACGGCATAATGAGCTGTGTTCGGAGAACTTTAATTACTATCTCTATTACGAAGCGGAAGAGTATTATAACAGCGCATATCAAAGAGTCCAGTTAGGTGACCTAATGACCGTTAGAGTTGAACTTGATACATATATCAAAGGGCTCGGTGTATTTAAGATCCCTGTGACTCTCAGCGTTACCCGTTCCGGGCTTTCCGAAAGGTATTGGAAGTAGGTGAGGCTGTGAAGAATAAACGAGGGGACGGATATATTCTTCCGTGCGTTATGATACTCATTCTGAGCATGCTAATAACTGCCCTTATGTCATTTTGGGGTGCGGTTAATTTAGTGAGAAATACAGAGCGCAATGCAAGGATAGTCCTTGACAACTATGTAATGGAAAACGCCATTGTCATCTATGATTCCATAAAACAAGGCAATAATGTCACCGATTATTTAGATAATTCAGCGTATTTGGAGAATTTTTGTTGGTATTGCACACTGGATAATGACGGAAGTTTCTTGTATAATTACGATACCGAGGGAGTGATGCAGTACGGCATGACACACCCCGTCCTATCCTTCAAGGAAGAAGGACGTCTGAAGTTATGCGCAAGCTATACAATGTTCGTTCCCATATACTTTGCGGGAATGACGGTAGGTATAGCTGAGGTACCTATCACCGTGGAATCCGAACTTGACGATAAGTTCTAAAACGGAGGTAAATATGAAAAAAATATTTAAGAACAAAACGACTATCGCCGTAACTATAGGGGCACTTGTCCTCATAGTCATTATGACTGTGGGCATTGCACTAACGGTAAAACACGGAGATGAAAGGATCGAAAAAACACAAACGGATACGACGTCAGGCACGACGATGATACCTGATATCCCCGAACCTACATATATCGAGAATACTACAGAGCCGACCGAGACCACCCAAGAGGTGATAGAGAATGACGGTACGGGCTTGACACCGGGAGAAGGTGAAACTCAGCCTACGGAAGAAAAGGAAACGATACCTGCAGAACCTGCGGCTGATCCGGAAGAAAAGGAAGAATATGTATATATAGAACCTGAGGAGCCTGACGAGGGAGTGATCATTATTGGGGAAGATATAGATCCCTATGACTGTGGCAACGAGCGACATAACTGTGACGGTCCCGAGACTCATGCATACATACAGAACCTTGAGATTAATGGGTGCGTTTATTGTGGAGCACATAACTGCGACAGCTTTTACGCCACGGATGAGTGGGGAAACACATGCTACGATCCTGTAGAGTGTCCAAAGTACAGCATTCAGAAGGATCCTTCC
Organism: Eubacteriales bacterium; assembly: GCA_045546375.1. Taxonomy (GTDB): domain Bacteria; phylum Bacillota; class Clostridia; order Oscillospirales; family CAG-272; genus CAKSEI01. Next base: position 17,370 of record JAZQCR010000128.1, read on the forward strand.
GAGTATTGCTCCGAATGTGGTAAGCAATACGGTGACGGGTCGGGCGATACCTGTCAGAGATGGATCGTAGACATGTGCTGCCCCATGTGTGGCGAGTCGGTAAGTGCAAACACATGTCATACGCATTAGTGAACACACAAGGTTGGAAGTAAAACCTTAATATTTTCGGAAGTGAAATGCTCATAAAATCGGAAGTGAGCGAAAATAAAGATAAGCGTTCTTATTTTGAGGACGCTTTTTCTTATACAAAAACCTTACAGAAAGTGAGGCAGAATAAATGATAAAACACATAAAGCGAGGGGTGGTGGCAGCCACCCTTGTTTTTATGATACTTACACTGATGCTTCCTGTCTGCGGATTGCAGTGGATAGGATCATCAACAGGCGGCGGAGGCGGAGGGACAGCCGCTGAGCCTGATGGCTACGCTGTTCGTACTACGGCAGATAACTGTATCGGGTATCGGTTCAGTATAGTGGATAAAACAGGCGCCAATAAGGTGAGCAAGGTAATCGATGTGTTCCGCGACACCTCAAATGGTACCTACGCATATTCCACGGCATATAAGTTTGCGACTAAATACAATAAGAAACAGCTAATAGGTTACCAGAATGGTAGCTTTTCTACATCCAAGACTACTACCAACTGTTATAAAGAAGCGAATATGGGATTAGCAGACACTCTGCCTACACCTGCAGGCATGGAGACCTGGCAGGCAAGCTATAATAATTTGAACGCGGTGTTGACTAAACTTGGAGCAGGTAGCGTAAGCACTCTTAATAGCGGGGACAAGATTCTGGTGGAGCCGTTATATGACGTTTCCTTGCAGGGAACGTATCACAGTGTCACGGTAACCGAGATAGCCATATACGGAAAACACTTGTTGGGCTCATCAAGTGACGGTGGTTGGAGTTATACAAGTGCATCGTGGGGCTTTATTGCGGAGTATACCAATATGCACTATCCCAATTCTCTGTATACCACAAACGGTATGGGATTGTGGTCGAATGCAACAGCCCTTGATGGCCGGGAAACGTTCTATAATATTATCAATAGCGGGTATGGCGTAGGCATAGCGTATATAGAGACGAAAGCCGAGTTCTCGCCTAATCTTTCTATCTATTGTTGTGAAGCATGGCAGGGGAATTCGGGTAGCAAGACAAAGCACTTCGGTACAAGTTATGGATCAACTGCCGCAGAATTTACTCTCGGCAAGGGTTATCCGATCATGGGGGATAAAATATGGTTTTATATACATTTTCCAAAGGAAAGTGAGAACTGTTACGTAAAGCAAACGGTATGGATAGAGGGTGGCGGCTCCACCTCGCGAAAGATCTATACAAACAGCGGTACGTGGTATGCAGTAGGACTATCTCCCGCTACAGTTCCCGAGAGCGCTGAGTCATATATCGTTAAAGCGAGGGTAGACTGGATCAACAGCGACGGCACTGTCAAAAAGTACGGGGCCCAAAAGACATTCTATATACCGATCCGACCTAAGATCAATAGATATCAGGTGTCTATGTTTGGAATAACAGGGGCACGGGTGGCTTACAGCGGCAGCACCGGCACTAACGGTGCTGTTTATATAGGCCAACAGGTACGCGCCAAGTATAAGTACACTTCAGATAATTCATGGACGTCGTATAATAATCTATGGGCGGCTATGCATAAGTGGAGCTCTTCCTCGGGCGACTGGGTAAGAGTGTTACAAAATGATCCCGAATACGGGGATACGGACGGTAAGTACAGTAAAGCAGCTTTATCTAAAACCACGTCAAAGACTTTAGACAGTTATCTTGGATACGTGACTGTTCCTGACAATAGCGGGGCTCCCGAGGGTAATTGCATGCACTTTAAGATGACCACCAAGTGGGCATATGACCCCGTCAATACGGCAGAGAGCACGTGGATAGATATCCCTATCCTTATCGCTGATGTGGAACTGAGCAATATTCGTCTGATAGGCGAAGATGGCAACTACGTGGATCCTCATGAGCTGTATGCAGGGCAAAAGATAACGGTGCAGTATACGTATAAGAATAATACGGGTTGTACAGTGTACGTTAACGGCTATGACAATGAAGCAAACAGGATATCCGGCATTTATTCGATCCCAAAGAATGGAGCCATTAACGTAAACGGATATACCTTTGAGGTTCCGAGGGTAAGGCATTTTCAGTTATGGGGCGGTGTATATCTTGACGGCGTTCCCATTTATGATACCGGATACGAGTCTAATGGAGATAATAACGAGATGTATCTCGACTGTGTAGTTACGATACCGTTGACACTGGAGCCTATTGCACCAAATGCGTCTTATAGGGAAAGCACCGACGTAATAACCAGCTATTGGCTTAACAATCCGTCCATCGCCGACTATACGCCGTATGATGGAATAACCTTGCAGTTCGAGGTATATACCGTTCAGGGGGAGCTCATCAGCTTTACTGAAAAGGATGCCATTGTGCCTAAAGAGGCAAAGAATCTCGTGTATTTCAAGTGGACTGTTCCCGAGAGCGTAAGTGAAGATAAGGTTGTGATTGTAGCCAAGCTTTATCAGGAAGGTGTTCTTTATCATCAGGTGAGTAGGGAATATGACACCATTCCGTACGAGTATTACGTTACCCCGGATACTAATTATGAGGACTCTGCTCCCGAAGGCTTCTCTGTACCGGATAAGCCCATTAACCGTCTCGGATACGCTACCTGGCATGAGTATGCATATGTGTATGAAACAGGTACCTTTGAAGACAGGGAATACGGCATCGGAGTTTCTATAAATGTAAAAGATGTGTTCCTACCTGTCGAAGAGTTTAACGAAGGCAGCGACGATGCACCTGTAATGAAATCCGGATATGCCGTTACGGTTACAGCAAAACAGAGAATGAGCGCTGTGGGCTATACTTATTTTCCCGGCTCTAAGGCATATACCAAGGATCAGTATGTTTACGTTATATTCCCCGAATATGGATATAGCTCAGGTGAGGGTGTAAGCAGAACTATGATAAAGTCGGGCAGTGAATGGAGCTTGCCAGGGAATGGAAGTTATGGTAACGTGCACTTCACGCCTTTATACTATCCCGATACAGAGTATTATATCGCCATAATAAAAAGCGATTGTTGGACTCCTGCTGGTATGATATGGTCAAGGGTAAGACCGACTGCTATTACCATAAAGGGTGCCGCATATGATGACTGGTATGTGGGGAGGCAGTAGATGAAAAAGGTATATCTGTGCTTTCCGTTTGACGGTAAAAAGTCTCTTGAAGACACAGACAGATATGTGAAATATGCGATACTTTGCGGTGCTGCTCCGGTAGCACCGCATCTTTATGCCCACTGCGTAGACTGCAGTTCATGTGAAGATAGGCAGAGGATCTGCGAAGTGGGACGAAGCCTTTTGTGGTTTTGTGATGAGCTGTGGGTATTCGGAGATATTTTGACACCAAGAATGGCGGAAGATATACGCTTTTGTGAGAGCCTTAATATCCGAATAAATTACGTGAATGAAAAAGAAGTATGTAGAATAACAGGAGGTACAAAGTGAAGACAAAAGTGTTTAGAGCGGCCGTTTATGTTACTCTTTTGTGCTGTTTAATTGCCGTGTTGTCAATTAGCACATTTGCCGCAGGCGACGTTGCGGGTGCGGTGGAAAACACGTGGAACTCGGCGCAAGGGCAGGTCAAGACGGTCGTAAATAACGTAGTGTTCCCGGTGGTGGATATGATCCTCACTGTTCTTTTCTTTGTGAAGCTGGGAACAGCGTATTTTGATTACCGTAAGCACGGTCAGTTTGAGTTTACCGCACCGTGTATTCTGTTCGCTTGCCTTATCTTTACACTTACCGCACCTTTATATATCTGGACCATCTTATAAGGACAGGTTATTTAAAGGAGGTGGTTAAATGTTTGATTGGGTAGAGGACCTGATCGATGCGGTAGTTGAAACCATACAAGAAGCGTTTGAATTCTTAGGTACACAGGTATCCAATGCCATATGGAATACCATGCTCAAATGGTTTTATGAGACCATATATGACGCGGTAGCGGATTTCTTTGCGCTGATGGGAAACATGGGTGCAGATATTTTTGAGCTTGACTGGGTAAAGGCAACGGTGATGCTGTTTACCTTGTTTGGCTGGCTCTTTTTGTGGCGGGTATGGTAGTCGCCATATTTGACGTTGCTATAGAGTACCAAAACGGCAGAGGAGATATAAAGGCTGTTGCGATAAATATCCTCAAGGGCTTTTTTGCATGCTCGCTGATAGGTGTTGTACCCATAGAGCTGTATAAATACTGCATCAGTTTGCAGAATACATTTTCAAGGGACTTAACCGCTATGTTTGCAAACGGGCAATCGGTGGACCTGGCAGGTCAGAGCTCAAGTGTGCTGGTAGGTAGCTTCGCTGTGGGAAGTAATATAGGTTTCAGCTTGTTTAACATCCTTGCCCTCATAGCATTTGCCTATTGTGTTGTGAAGATATTCTTCCAGAACATTAAGCGCGGAGGTATATTGCTAATACAGATGGCAGTAGGAGCTCTGTATATGTTCTCGGTGCCGAGAGGATATACAGACGGGTTTATACAGTGGATGAAGCAGGTTGCGGCTATATGTCTTACCGCTTTCATGCAGACTACGCTGTTATTCTTGGGATTACTTACGTTCCCGGGGAACATGCTTCTGGGGCTTGGCATAATGCTTGCGGCAAATGAGGTGCCCAGAATCGCACAACAGTTCGGTCTTGATTCCAGCGTTAAGGTCAATATGATGAGCGTAGTGCACGCAACCTCAACGGCCGTCAATCTTACAAGATCAGTGGCGCGGGCAAGATAATGAGAGGAGGTAATACGGATGAATGAATATTTGTATCCGCAGAACTTGAGAGCCAAGGCAAATCTGTGGTTTTGGAGTTTGCGGGACTTCTGTATACTTGGTATTGCCGCCTTACTGTCGGTGATAATGCTGGTGCAGTTTGCATTCTTGCTGCCTGCCGCATTAACGCTGGGATACGGATTTCTGACCATACGTATGGATGATGCTACGGTTATGGACTATATACGTTACGCGGTCAGGTATTTATTAACTACACAGCAGTATTACGAATGGAGGTAGTATGGATATGCTAAATGTGCAGAAAAGAAAAAGAGGAGATTCGGTACAGGATCTCATAGGTATAAAGTCTTTTACCAATTACGGGCTTGCCACGTCAAAGGGCGAGCTTTTGTTTTATCTTGTGGTTCCGACCAATATCTCGGTCTTATCTCCAATGAGTATAGAAACTAAGGTAAGACACTTAATGATGGTCTTATCATCTATCCCGGATATAGAGATAAGCTGTACCGACTCTTCCGAGTGTTTTGATGATAACAAGGCATATTTGAAAAAGCGAATCGAGGAAGAAGAGAACCCTAAGGTAAGAAAGCTTCTTGAGAAAGACGTTATGTTTTTGGATCAGATACAGGTAGAGATGGCTACCGCAAGACAGTTTCTTTTTATAGCAAGATGTAAGGCCAAAAAGCCCGAGCAGGTGTTCCAGACCACCAACCGCGTTGAAAAAGTAATATCCGAGCAAGGCTTTGAGGTAAGGAGAATGAGGAAGGAAGATATCAAGCGCTTTCTTGCTCTGTATTTTGATGCAAGCCTCAGCGGTGAGCAGATGGCAGATATAGACGGAGAACAGTATTTTGAGGTGATGGAAGATGAGTAAGATTTTATACGGACAGAGAAAAGACCCTAAACTGAGAAAACGCAAGTTTTCCGGCATGATGAAAAGAGACCCGAAGGTGATGACACCTAAGCAGGCGGAAGAGGCACGCACCAAAGATTTCTTTGACTGCATTCTGCCCGGGACGGTAAAGTTTATGTCCGACCACTATATAGTGGGGGACAGCTACCGTTGTGTATGGGCTATACGGGAGTATCCGCCATCCACGGAAGAGCAGGCGATACTATCGCAGTTGGCAGACAGAAACGGTGTTACTATTAGGATATATAACCGACTAGTTGAGCCTATGGAGCAGAGAAAGATAATTCAGAATGCGACCAGGCGAAATACCATGAAGAGGGGAGGCTCGGATATGAATGATACTATCGAAGCCGAAGGTAACCTTCAGGATGTTATCGAGCTTCTTGCCAATCTGAGAAAAAACAGGGAACCGCTTCTGCATTGCTCTGTATTTATGGAATTAAAGGCAAAGAGTATGGACGCCCTGAAGGAACTGCAAAGCGAGATAGCAATGGAGCTCACACGGTCAAAACTGTCCGTGGACAGATTGACTCTTCGCCAGAAGGAAGGTTTTATTTCTGTTCTTCCGGTGGGGTCAAATATGTTTGGTGCCCAGTATGAGCGAGTGCTGCCTGCATCAAGTGTTGCTAATCTTTACCCGTTTAACTTCTCGGGTAAAACCGATCCCAAAGGAATATATATCGGCAGAGATAAGTACGGAACAAATATCCTCGTAGACTTTGACCGTAGAGCAGAGGATAAGACCACGAGTAATATTCTTATTCTCGGAAACTCGGGACAAGGAAAATCCTATCTTTTAAAGCTTATTCTTTCCAACATACGTGAGTCGGGAAAGAGTGTTATATGTCTTGATCCTGAGGCAGAATATGAGGAACTGTGTTCAGCCATGGGCGGTTGCTATATAGATTTCCTTTCGGGAGAGCATATCATTAACCCCCTTGAGCCCAAAGCTTGGGCAGACGGTTTTGATGAGATAGATTCCGAAACTCCCGATGCTTTCAGAAAGGCAACTCGTCTTTCACAGCATATTGCGTTTCTTAAGGATTTTTTCAGAAGCTATAAGGACTTTACCGATAGTCAGATAGATACTATCGAGATGCTTTTAGCAAAGCTGTATGCTCGCTTTGGTATTACGGACTGTACCGATTATAGCAAGATGAAGCCCACGGATTTTCCCATCATGTCGGATTTCTATAAGCTGTGCGAAGAGGAGTTTATGACCTATGATAAGCAGAGAAAATATTTATATACCGAGCAGACCCTGCAGGAGGTCTGCCTTGGCATAAACAGTATGTGCGTGGGAGCGGAGAGCAGATTCTTTAACGGTCATACTAATATAAGCGATAACGCATTTCTCTGCTTTGGTGTGAAGGGGCTAATGGATACCAATAAGCGGCTGAAGGATGCTATGCTTTTTAACATCCTGTCCTTTATGAGTAATCAGCTCTTAGGAAAGGGAAATACTGCCGCATCGATAGATGAGCTGTATCTGTTCCTCACCAATATGACTGCTATCGAGTATATACGAAACGCAATGAAGCGTGTGCGTAAAAAGGACTCTTCAATTATTCTCGCAAGCCAGAATATTGAGGACTTTTTGATTCCGAACATACGTGAATACACAAAGCCATTGTTTAGTATCCCTACTCATCAGTTTTTGTTCAACGCCGGACAGATAAACCCGAAAGAGTTTATGGATGCACTGCAGGTAGAGCAAAGTGAGTTTGACCTTATTAAATATCCCGAGCGGGGAACGTGCTTTTACAGATGCGGTAATGAACGGTATCTTTTACAGGTAATAGCTCCCGAGTATAAGTCAGCACTCTTTGGAAAGGCTGGTGGCAGGTAATGGCAGCTTCTGCGGCTATGGCGGCTGCGCTAAAAAAAGCGGCGGTATACGTAGCCACCGACAAGAAGGCTTTAAAGGCGGTATGCGGTATAGTGTGCGGTATTATCGTCATCATAGTTATGCCGATAGCGGCATTGCTGGGTATATTCTGCGGCAATATTGAGTTTGACACTGACCGCCTACATGAGATGATACAAGCAGACAATACTGCCGCAGGCGAGAAGTGGTCAGAGGTGGAAAGCGCTATGACGGAAGCCGGATATGATCATATGAGGATATGTGAGGCGCAGTTGCTTTTCACATACGCTCTTTATGACCATGTGAGCGATGACGACTTTGCAGGCAGATTCGTATCATGCTTTGCTGCCGAACAGACGGATGAGGAGCTTATTGGTGCTGTCAATACGGAGTTCGGAACAGAAATAGCAGTTGAAGATTTCACCAACTCCACGGCAAGTATGCGAAGCACATACATTAAGGTGGATGATTATGTGGACCCTACCACGAAGAATAACCTGGATCTGGTCAAGTGGGCGGTGTTTGCGGCGGAGAAAGGCTGGGGTTACGTGTACGGTACCTACGGGGCGGTGCTTAACGAAAGTCTTCTTGAGAGCAAGGCTACGCAATACCCTGATGAGGTAGGCGCAAACAGGGAGTTTATAGAAGAAGCCTGGATGGGGAAACGAGTCGTTGACTGTGTTGGATTAATCAAGGGCTACTCCTGGTATGATGTTAATTCACAGAATATCATATACGTCACAAACGGCATGGCAGACGTGGGAACCGACAGTATGTACAACGATGCTACCGAAAAGGGAACCATAGACACCATTCCTGAGATACCCGGAATAGCAGTATGGCACCAGGGACATATAGGGATTTACATAGGTAACGGAGAGGTCGTGCATGCCATTAATACCGAAGCAGGAGTCACTCGTGAAGAAATAGGGAATACCCCATGGACCCATTGGCTCAAGATACCGAACATACAGTACGTAGAGCCGGAGGGAGAGGAACAATAAAGAATAAGAAAGGATAAAGGAAGATGAGTACCCGTAGTTTTATAGCTAAGCAAATAGGTGCGGACACCTACCGCACGATATATTGTCACAGCGATGGTTATCTAACGTATAACGGTGCGTTGTTACTTGATAGGTATAACTCGGAAGATATGGTAGATAAGCTTTTAGCGCTTGGTGATATATCTTATCTTGGTCTCGAGCTTGAGCCGGATCCGTCCAAACCTCATTCGTACAACTTTGATGAACGACAAGCGGGGGTGACCCTGGCATACGGACGAGACAGAGGAGAGAAGAACATTGACGCAAGAAATATGTCACTAAAGAAACTTGATGATCCCTATAACTGGACTGAATACGTATATATCTATTCCAAAGAAGGAGTATGGAAGTATTTTGAGGCGGGGCATTCAGGTGAAGGCTTGCGCGATGTAAAGGATGATCTTAATGCAGAGTATGCGCGGTACGGAATTAAGCGCCCTGAAGGATATTACGGCTTTTTAAGTGAGGGTATTGTTGAGGAGATGAAAGAGCAAGCGCAAGGGGAGTATGAAGAACTTGGGGGCGAAGAACGGCCTTTAAGTCTGGAGGTGAGATAATGAAAACCGCAACGGTAAATGTATCATTTGACGAGGAAAAGTTATCCGCGCTTCGTTTATATCTCGAACAAAAAGGGTTGTCTTTGGAAGACGAGCTTGTAACAGCCCTTGAAACGATGTATTCAAAGAATGTGCCCAATATGGTAAAGGATTTTATCTCCATGCGCTCGGGAATACTTGAAGCTACGGGCAGGCGTAAGCCTAAGGCCATTCCCGATGAGGGCTCAAGCAAGTGAGGACACAACGCTTCGGAATAGAAATAGAGATGACCGGCATCACTCGCGCTACTGCAGCGAAAGTGATCGCCGGTCACTTTAATGCTTCCGCAACTCACGTGGGCGGTGTTTATGATAGCTATGTTGTGAGGGATAATACGGGCAGACAATGGAATGTTGTAAGCGACAGTTCTATTGAATGTCAGACGCGAAGAGGTGCTACGTACAACAGAGAATATGCCGTGGAATTTGTATCTCCCATATGCAAGTACGAGGACATTCCCACGATACAGGAGCTTATACGTTCACTTCGCTCAGCGGGTGCAAAGGTTAACAGCTCCTGTGGTATACACGTGCACGTGGATGCCTCGACACATGATGTTAAGACTCTGCGCAATATTGTCAATATCATGGCTTCCAAAGAGGATCTGCTATATAAAGCACTTCAGGTGCGCCCTGAGCGTGAAGAGGACTATTGTAAGAAAGCGGATACACGTTTTCTTGATGCGCTGAATGGTAGGCGACCGAAGACGATGGAGCAGCTTGAGAATCTATGGTATAACGGCAGAACGGGCAGATACAGCCATTATGATCATTCCCGTTATCACGCGCTTAATCTGCATAGTGTGTTCAGCAAGGGGACTATAGAGTTCAGGCTGTTTAATTCCACCCTTCATGCAGGCGAGGTGAAGTCATACATACAGTTGTGCCTTGCAATAAGTCATCAGGCATTGGTGCAGAGGGGAGCTTCAAGAGCCAAGACTCATAGTGAAAATGAGAAGTATACCTTCAGAACATGGCTTTTGCGCCTTGGTATGATCGGTGATGAATTCAAAACTGCGCGTATGCATTTATTAAAGAATCTGGACGGCAATATTGCGTGGAGAGATCCCGCTCAGGCAGAGGCTCAAAAGCAACGAATGGCAGAACAGCGGATGCTTGATGAGAGAAGAGACGAAATATTTCCGGGGGACGAGGACGTGAGAGAAATGGTGACTCGCGAATCTGGTCCCATTATGATGATGTGAAGGAGCTGGTATTATGGAAAAACGATTATATATTGCTTACGGAAGTAACCTGAATATAGGGCAGATGGCACACAGATGTCCTACCGCAAAGTTATACGGAACGGGCGTGATCAAGGACTACGAGCTGCAATTTAAGGGAAGAGCCAACTCTGCCTATGCAACAATTTCACCAAAGATAGGTTCAGAGGTGCCTGTTGCCGTGTGGGATATTAAGCGGAGTGATGAGATGCGTTTGGATATGTATGAAGGATATCCGTCGCATTATTTTAAAGCAGATGTTCCTGTACAGCTTGAGGACGAACAACTCACGGCGATGGTATATGTTATGAATCCCAAAATGGATCACGGGCTACCCTCACCTCAGTATTATATGACGGTATACGAGGGATACAGGGACTGTGACCTTGACACAGATGCGCTGGATCGTGCGGTGAGGGAAAGCGCGCAACGCTTTTACTCGTCCTTTGTAAGAGATATCCAAGAGGGCTTTGATTTTGATGAGTATGAAGAAGAGGATGAAGGGTATACTGAAGAGCCGGACGAAGAAACGCCTGATATTACAGATCCTTTTTATTACTCGGATGGATTTACATTATGATAGGTGAGCCGATGACCAGGTTAAATCAAGTGAAAAAGGAACTCGGTGAAGGGTATGCATTTATTCAGCATGTCTCAACACGAGAGGTGCGCAGATTGATGAGAAGCTATTCCGAGCACAAGCCCTATATTACAGTATGTGAATTGATAGCCGGCTGTGTAAAGATTGAGGTTAGCTTATTTGAATGGCACGGCCGTGCTCGCTTAGGTTACGATGTGTTTGTTAAGGAATCGCCTGACGCTACACATTGGATCTGCTATGACAGTCCCGAGGATGATGTGGTGCTAAAGGAAAATACTATCTTTGCCGTCCTCGATCGTATAGTCACAGAAAAGGGTCTGTCTTATACCGAATGCAACTTTGAGATAATCGATGGCAAGAAAATCTCGAAAAAGAGGTTTTGAACGCAATGTGAGGCGAATTTCAGCGGGTGTTTCGCGGTTATATATTGAGCGAGTACTTGCTCGAAGAAAAGCAGATACAGCTGTAAAACGTAAAAACGGCACCTAATAACATCCAAACGGCACCATGTTTATAGTAACCCTTCCCATTTTGATAGAATGTATATGAGAGGATTTTTATGTTTAGTCAGGCTTGAGGATTATGTTCCGGATTCCGTGGATAGCGCAATTCTTTATCCAATTATCCCAGAAAATCAACGTTTTACCCCAACTTATCGGTTTTTGTGATAGAACTCTATATAATTTAAACTGAGAAGACCATTACATAAAAATACCAACGCAAAGTATGCAAGCAAAAATGAGATGAAGGATGCCCGTCGCATACAGAGCGTTGAATACATATACATTAATTCACAAATGAAGGAGAAAAGTTATGGAATTCAAAATAAGCACAAAAGTCATTAGTTTAATGCTGTCCATGTTAATGGTGTTTATGGCGTTTCCTGCAGGTGCCTTCGCCATTGGCGGAGAGCAGACTGCACTGAACGCCGACGAAGCGGTCACCGCTTTACAGACGGAGGCGGCAGACGCACCCGCGGGCGACCCCACCGTATTATTTGAGCTGGAAGATATGCGTGGACCTAATGAAAAGGTATTCCGCATGTCAAACGGCAATTATTCCTCGGTGGTCTATACTACCGACGTGCATTACGAGGATAACGGTAGTTGGAAAGAGATCGATAACACGCTGATCTCAAGTGTCAACGGCATCCGCAACACATCATCGGACGTTTCATACACATTCTCCGATGAATCCACCTCACTCCCCGGGGTTGAGGTGGAATATGACGGATATCAGCTGTCATTCGAGGCAATAGACAATAAAATCAGCTCTTCCGCCTTCGCTCTTAAGCCTGTAAAATCAGAGAAAAGCTTCGATATAACCGTCCTGCAGCCCGAGAGTACGGCAGAAGTGGCAGACACGGACATATCCGACGCGGCGCGTATGCATAAAGCCAACGGAGGCATAACCTATCGCTCTGCCAACGGTACGGAAAGCTATCACTATGATCTTCAGGGAAGATATCTGAAGGAGAGCATAATACTGACCGCGCCTAAGAGCACGTACGAGTACGCATTTCGGCTCAGAGCCGATGGTCTTACCGCTTTTCTTACCGAAGCCGGTGACGTTTCTCTCTGCGACGGTACGGAGCAGATATTCCTTATCCCGGCGCCTTATATGACCGATGCCGCGGGATCGTATAGCGAGGCGGCGCACTATGCCCTGCAAAATGCAGGAGCAGGTGAGTGGATAATGACCCTCACCGCTGATGCTGAGTGGATAAACGCAGACGACAGACAGTTTCCCGTAATCATTGATCCGTCTGTGGCAGTAGCAAAGAACGGATCATCAGACTATAATATCTACACGCAGTACGTAACCTCTGATAATATGAATACATATCATCAGGGTGAGTCCACCTTCGTAGTAGGTACTACTAACGGTACAAACCGCGCCTACGGATATATGAAGGTAAACGCGCTGCCCACCCTGCCTGCCAATACCCGTCTGTGCAGTGCGGAAGTGAGGCTTTATATGTCTGCATATACTGCGTACGGAGTAAGCTCCTTTGATATGTACGTACAGGAGGCACTCCCTACCTGGAAGAATCAGTTTTTGTCATCAGGTGCTACGTCTAATACCTCGGCACTTCTTGACTATGCTTCCCTCAGCTCGAGCACCACGGGAGCATGGATAAAACTTGACGTCACCGAGGCGGCCGAGAATTGGTACGATGACAGCACCACTAATAACGGTATAGTATTTTACAGCAGTACCGCTTCTGCGGGAAAAGCTACCTTCAGGGGATTCGTCAATAGCGGAACGGCGTCTTACTGTCCCTACTTCGTTATGACGTATCGTAATATTCAGGGCGTAGAGTCATACTATACCTACTATACCGAGGGCGTAGGACGCGCAGGCTCAGTGTACGTGTCCGACTATAACGGCAGTATGACCCTCGTGCGTACGGATATCAGCGACCCGGGATATACCCTTCAGCACGTATATAACAGTAACTACGGCGACTATATCTTCAGTGCAGAGAATACTACGTCTCTTATGCATACCGTTGACTATAGCAATATGGTCGTAGGTAAGGGCTGGAAATTAAATGCCCAGGAGAGCATCATATCCAAGGGCGTGCCGTGGGTATCTACTACGGGCGTGCGCATGACGGCGCAGTATCTGATATATACCGACGGAGATGGTACGGAGCATTTCTTCCATCCCACGGAGGACGACTATACCTATGCCGACGAGGACGGTCTGGGCCTTACCATCTATCACGACCACGGCGCAAACCACTTTGCGATGACCGATGAAAAGGGCAACGAAAAGTTATTTGTAAAAGGATATCTGACTAAGATAACCGACACTAACGGCAACGTCACCGCTTTCGTGTATAACGGAGCTACTTACACCACCGCGAACTCATCCTGGTTCCCCAATGCTACCGGTAATTACCTTAGCTCCATCGTGCGTCACAATGACGGCAAGACTGCGTATACCGTTGCAACCTTAGGATATACCGATAAACGACTCACCTCGATCACCGACCGTTACGGCAGGACCACCACGTATAGCGTGAGCGCTCTCGCGTCCGACGGGTCAGGCTATCAGATCAATCAGGTGACAGAGGCAGACGGAGCGTCGTCCTACTATACCTACGGTGGCGGCAACCTGCGTATGAACCGCGCCTATGACCTGGAAAGCGGCGCAAACCTCACCATGACCTACCGTGACGGCAGACGTGATCTGATATCTATGACCAAGTCACACGCCGCTACTCTTAACGGCACGGTCACAAAGAAGAGCCTGACGTATTTCAACATGTATTATAAGGGTAGGAGCCTGGTACGTGATACCGGCCTCGACCTTACGTCGGGTACCGCAGACGATATCGTATGTACCTATGCCTTTGACGATTTCGGCAGGACAGTCAGTACCTACTGTGAGGACGGCTCGGGCGAGATCATCAGCGCATCGGGCGGCACCTATACCGCTAACGTTGCCACCAATAAGGATAACAATCGCCTATTGACAAGCGGCAGTATGGGGTTGTATAATGATGATGGAACATCAAACCTCGTTCCCAACGGCGGTTTTGAAAATGGTATAACCGGCTATTCCGCACAGAGCGGCGCTTCCTCTGTCAGCGGCTCGTCTTACGTACACAGCGGAAGTAAGGCGCTGAAGCTCACAGGCGGCTCGAATAAGCAGTCCGTTTATTCGAGAAATACCGGCATCACACTCACTGCATCAGAGGCGCAGAAAACCACATTCCTTTTATCGGGATGGGCGAAGGCTAATTCCGCACCTACGTGGGATGCAAACCGCACATTCCAGATCTCTGCCGAGATCAAGTACAGTGACGGCACTAACCAGTACGTCACGGCGAAGTTTAATTATCAGGCAGAGGATCAGTGGCAGTACGTCAGCATACCCGTAGTGCCTAAGCACGCAAAGGCGGTAACTGATATCACCGTACACTGCTCGTATAAGAATAATCTGGGCAATGCGTACTTCGATGACCTTATGATGGTCAAGGAGCCGTGCTCAACTTATAAATACAGAAGCGACGGAAAATTAGAGGCTGTCAATTCCACCGAGCAGGCGGAGATAACCTACGGCTATAACGGCGCCGACCTTACCTCTGTAGTAGGCGGTGCGGGCGGCACCTATACCTACGTCTATGACGATGCTCATAACGTGACCTCTGTTACCAATCTGGGCATGACCATGACCATCGGTTATGACGCCTCGGGTCATACTACCTCTACTAAACTCACTGCCGACGGCACAAACAAGTATATGCAGACATCGGCGGCATACTCTGCCGACGGTAGCCGTGTTACCTCGGAGACGGATAACCTTGGTAATACTACCACGTACGGTCTCTCTGCCGAGAGCTCGGGTAACATTCGTTCGAGCGTTACTGCACCTTATTCCAATTCTGACGGAGCGGGCGGTACTGTCACATCCTACACCTTGACCAACAGCGTAGGCAGACCTACCCAGTCCTACGTATCGGGCGTGGCATCCCTGGACTTCGCTTACTCCAAGGGTAATCTCACCTCTGTCACGCGCGGCGGTTATATCCCGGGTAACAGTACCAAGCAGACTCAGAGCTATACCTTTACCTATAATAGTTTCGGTATGCCTCTGACTACTAAGGTCGGCACCAGGACCCTAGTAACCAATACCTACGTTAATAATACTTATCTGTCTAAGTCTACCTACGGAAACGGCGCCACCGTCACCTACACCTATGATGCTATGGGCAGGACTCTGACAAAGACCGCCTACGGTATCACGGAAAGCTATACCTACGATAGGTATAATAACGTAAACGGTATTACTATGACTGCCGGAAGCACGCTGCTGGCTACCGTTTCCTATACCTACGACTCTCTCGGCAGACTTATATGCAGTGAGGAGCGTAACGGCAGTAACCTGCTTAAGCGTAAGTTAAGCTACGTATATGACACACATAACCGCGTGGTCAGCTATACCTACTATGACGGCTCTGCAGACCGCACCGAGAGCTATACCTATAACTCCGACGGCACTGTTGCCACCTTTACCGTAGGTAACGGCGACGTTATCACCTATAGCTACGATGCTCTTAAGCGCCTTGAGCAAAAGGACGTTGACGGTAAGTATACCGTAGATTACGGCTATTACGATAGGACGGCTACAAATACCACTACCCTTATCGATGAGTATGGATATACCTTCGGTGAGGATAATACCTACAGATACACCTATGAGTATGACAACCTCGGTAATATCACCAAGATTTCTTTGTCAGAGAATAACGGAGTCTATCAAACGCTGGCTGAGTACGAGTATGACTCTATGGGTCAGCTCAAGATGGAGCAGCTCTATGACGAGGGGTATTCTATCGTATATACCTACGATACCTACGGTAATATCCGTTCAAGAGCAAAGTACGATGGCTTCGCATTCACCGATGCAGGCTTAGCGACGAGTATTGGAGAACTTCTTGACACCGACACCTATACCTACGGCGATTCCGGCTGGAAAGACCTTCTTACATCGTATAACGGCAGCAGTATCACTTACGATGCCATAGGTAACCCTCTGACGTATAACAACGGCAGTACCTACACCATGTCCTGGACGGGCAGACAGCTTGACAGCGTCACCAAGGGCGGTGTCACTACCACCTATGAGTATGACAGCTCGGGTATGCGTACCACCAAGACGGTTGGAACAAAGAATCATCACTATCTGTACTACGGCGGTCAGCTTGTACGTTATACCATATCAAGTGAAGGAACGCTGTACTTCTATTATGATGATAATGGAAGTCCCCTTGGTTTCACTTATACCGGTATGCAGGGAACCTCGGATTACTACTACGTTCTTAATCTGCAGGGTGATATAGTACAGCTACGCGATTCAAACGGCAATATTAAGGCTAACTATAATTACGACGCATGGGGCAAGCTGTTATCTGTCACTAACGCAAGCGGTAACGTGATAACATCATCCTCCAGTATGGCGATTATTAATCCCCTTCGCTATCGCGGATACGTCTACGACGCAGAGACAGGCTTCTATTATCTGCAGTCCAGGTACTACGATCCTACCATCGGCAGATTCATCAGTGCCGACGGCCTGGTATCTACCGGCACCGGCGTGCTGGGCTACAATATGTTTACATATTGTAATAATAATCCTGTGATGCACAGTGATCCGAGTGGGCAGAGCTTGCTAGAAGCGATAGACTGGGTTATAGGGTTTATTGTTGATGCTATTCAAAAGGTTCTTGTGGTAAAATATGATGTTCCCCTTTATGCACAAGGGGATACTAACCTGTGTTGGGCATACTGTCAGACTATGGTGGAAGATTATTGTTCAAATACTGAAAGAAGTCAAAAAAATGCAGACGAAAGGGCTCGAGATATTGCAACTTTGGTTAACGGAGAAAACGATTGGAACAGTGCGGGATGGCCGACTAATTGCAACCAATATAATCCAAATGGTGTGCCGGTATTTCAAAAAAACATAGATTCTCCCTTAATGTTGTGTCTTGCTCTACGGCTTAATGGTCCAATATATGCGTATTACAATGACAAAGATTCAGCTCATCTTATTGTTGTAACAGGGTTTGATTATTTTAATGATATTGTATATACAAATAACCCATGGGGAAATACTGGAGAGCAAACATATAACGAGTTTCAAAATGGATTTGCTGGTGGGACTAGTGATGGGACTTATAGTCTTTATGGTTATATATTAACAAGGAGATGTAAATGAAAATTTTATGCTTTGTCTTGCTTTTTACAATAATACTACTTGTTGGATGTACCAATAAATCAGCAGGGGTCGAAAGTATCTTGAGTAAAGATTGCTCAATCATAGAAACAAAATATCCAAATGGTGATGATGTTAAAATGAATAATTGTAAGTTAATTATTAATGGCATTGAAGTTGTTGATTCTGCTTATATTAATATTGATATTGAAAATCGATTTGCGGAGGTGCCGTTGCTGTTAATTGTGAATGCATTAGGCTCAGACTTTGAGTGGAGAAGTGGAGTATTGTTTATTGATGGAGTTAATAGCGGCATTGATCCTGCGAATGATGATTTTGGATTAATAAGAATGCCAGGGCAGATTCATATGATTCGAAAAAAGATTGATGGAGATTTGATATTTGATAGCACTTCTATTAAAGGGATACTTTATAATATGTTAAATGCCACAATTGACATTGATTATACAAATATGGTGATAAATGTGAACACAGGTAATGTGAACACAGGTGACGGTTCTCTGTGTTAACAGTGATTAGCAGGCGGATGTAACGTCCGCCTGCTGACAGCGTCGCTCAAATTGCATCGCTCGATTTGCATCTCCCCCGAAAGGGGGGCGATGCATTTGTCATTCACTACTGCGGCGCCGCTTCGCTACCCCGAAAGGGGGCAGTGCGTGGACACAATGGTAATCCCCTGACGTATAATAACGGCAGCGCATATACTATGTCCTGAACGGGCAGACAGCTTGATAGTGTCACCAAGGGCGTTGTCACCACCACCTACGAGTATGACAGCTCGGGCATGCGTACGTCAAAATCTGTTGGCAGCGATGATTATGATTATCTTTACTACGGCGGACAGTTATCTGTGTCAATCCAATTAGCGGGCGGGCTTACCCCGCCCCCTAACTTCTATTGACAAGTGTTTGCATTTAATGAAAATAAACAAGCTACAAAAGTGAGGATAATATCAATGTATTATAGTGACAAACCTATTTCTCAAGAATCTGAAGATTTGTTGGAACGAGGATATTTTGCAAATCTTTTAGCAAAAACGCTTTTAAACTTGAATTCTCAAGAAACCTTTACGGTTGGTCTGTATGGTAAATGGGGATCAGGCAAAACTTCTATAGTTATACAATGAAGGTGCAAATGTAAGAGCATCAATGTGTCCAGAGTTCGAGTTTTTATACTTTTACCCAAAAACCAAGTCGTAAGACTTGGTTTTTTAATTAAGTATCCTATGAAAGAAAATAAAATGGAATTTTATCGTTCTGCTGCAGTGAGTTACTTTGGTGTTTTTGCTTGTATATATTTATCTGGAATGATGATGGTTGCTCGAGTGTTTGAAACCAATATGATGGGGTGCATGTAATAATGTGGGCGCAAAGCATATGTATTGAAATAAAAACGGCACCTAATAACGTCCAAACGGCACCATGTTTATAGTAAACTTTCCCATTTTGATAGAATGTATATGAATAGATTTTTATGTTTAGTCAGGCTTGAGGATTATGTTCCGGATTCCGTGGATAGCGCAATTCTTTATCCAATTATCCCAGAAAATCAACGTTTTACCCCAACTTATCGGTTTTTGTGATAAAACTCTATATAATTTAAACTGAGAAGACCACTACATAAAAATACCAACGCAAAGTATGCGAGCAAAAATGAGATGAAAGACGCCCGTCGCATACAGAGCGTTGAATACATATACATCAATTCACAAATGAAGGAGAAAAGCTATGGAATTCAAAATAAGCACAAAAATCATTAGTTTAATGCTGTCCATGTTAATGGTGTTTATGGCGTTCCCTGCAGGTGCTTTTGCTATTGGCGGAGAAATCGCACTATCAGAAGAAACCTCAACAGATGACGCATTGGCAGATGTTGGTATCGCTACAGACCTGTCCGAAGAAACAGCGGTTTCAGTTCTTTTTGAGATGGAGGAACTCAGAGAAAGCGATAAGAAGCAGTTCCGTATGTCGGATGGTAGCTACACCACTGTAACATATATGTCAGATGTGCACTTTGCCGACGGAGAAGAGTGGGTAGAGATAGATAATACCCTGACACAAAACGAAAGCGGCATCGTAAATACCGCATCTGATGTTGAATATATTTTCTCCGATGATGTTAATACCCTTCCAGGCGTAACAGCATCTCGCGGTGAGTATCAAGTAACTATGTCTGGTGTTGCTGTTGAGAATAATGAGGAGCAGACACCCATAGTCTTTTCTGCTGCACCGTCCGCTGGTGATAGCAATGGAGAATTTGAAATAAGCATAATCAATCCTCAGTCTGATGCGATGTTGCTCACTGTAGAAGATGATGAAGAGGAAATATATACTTTGGAAAAGGCGGCAGATGTAGATACATGGTCTTCCGCTGTCCTTTATGACGCAATAGGCGGCGGAGATAGTTATCATTATGAGTTGAACGGCCGTAATCTAAAGGAGAGTATCGTAGTATACGATTATCGTGATTCTTACGTTTACGCATTCCGTCTGGAAGCAGGTGGATTATCTGTCGCCCTGAATGATGACGGAGATATCACCATCTGTGACGGTGACGAACAAGTATTTGTCATTCCTGCGCCGTATATGATCGATGCTATGGGTGCTATCAGCTATAATGCGGCATACACGCTTGAAGCTGAGGGAAACGGAAACTGGTTTATCACATTAACGGCTGATTCTGCATGGATCAACGCCGACGACAGAACCTTCCCCGTGGTCATCGACCCGTCACTCTATGTTCCTGAAATTGAAGATAGCGGTGATGGTATGACTATCGAATATATAACAGTCAATAATAATTCTGTTACCGAAACTAATAGCGGATATGAATTGTACGGTGTCGGCAAATCTGCAGTAGGAGACCTATACTCTCATTTGAAGGTTACCAACCTGCCCGTTTTACCTTACAATACCCGTTTCTGTAAGGCTTGGTTCTACATTCCCTATACAGACTACGCTCAAAGCGATCTTGAGTCGTTTAACGTTATAGCACAGCCTGCCCTCAATGATTGGAAAACTCAGTTTACGGGAACAGCCAATAATGGCAACATACTGGACTATAAGGTTTTAAAGCCTGAAAATGCAGGCAGTTATATCACTCTTGAGGTTACGGAAGAAACCCGAAAATGGTATGACGATAGCACAAGCAACAAAGGTATCGTACTGTATGCCGAGCAGACAAACGGCCAGAAGATGACCGATGCGGCAAGATCTGTTGCAACATTCGTCGGTAATTACAAAACCGACGGCGTGACCAGCGATTGTACATATTTCGCAGTTGAGTTCCGCAATGTACAGGGAATAGAGTCTTCACTTTCGTATGATACAGCGGATGCCGCACGTGCGGGTACCGTGTCTGTTTCCGACTATACCGGAAGCATGACTTTGGTACACACCGATGTCGCCGACAGCGGATACACTCTTTCTCACGTGTATAACAGCAATTACGCGGATAGACTTTTCACCAAGTCTACAGGCAATTCTGCGGTCATCTTCCATACCGTAGATTACAGCAATATGCTTATCGGAAAGGGATGGAAGCTCAGCGCGCAGGAGAGCGTGGTTACCTATGACTATACCGATAATAAGGGTAATGCAGATAAATACCTGATCTATACAGACGGTGATGGCTCCGAACACTATTTCGCGGCAGAACTTGGTGATGACGGGAACAAGACCGGCACTTACCTGGATGAGGAAGGCCTCGGACTTAAGATCGTTGAAAACAGCGCAAAGAACGGATGGATAATGAGTGATGAGAAGGATAACGAGAAGCTCTTTATCCATGGATATCTTACTAAGATAACCGATTCCAATGGA
Source organism: Eubacteriales bacterium (assembly GCA_045546375.1). Taxonomy (GTDB): domain Bacteria; phylum Bacillota; class Clostridia; order Oscillospirales; family CAG-272; genus CAKSEI01. The sequence goes on from JAZQCR010000128.1 coordinate 39,016, forward strand.
AACGTCACAGCTTTCTTATATAATGGCGATAGCTATTCTGCAAGCGGTACAGGTTGGTATCCCGATGCCAACGGTAACCAGCTGACATCAATAGTAAGACATAATAATGGTATGTCATACTATACCGTAGCTACGCTTACATATAACGGAAGCAATCTCGTTAAGACTACCGACCGTTACGGAAATGAGACCGTTTTCACATTGAGTGACGGCCCGCAGATCGACATGATCACTGAGCCTGATGGTCAGATAATGCACTACTTCTACGGTGAAGGCAATTACCGCATGAGCCGTGCATACGATGCGGAAAGCAATATTGGACTGCAATTTGATTTTAGAGATGGTTCGCCCGATCTCGTATCAATGCGCAGATATAGTGCACAGAGCCGCGATGGCGAAAAGACGTATCAGTATATTCGTTATTTTAATATGACCATAGAGGGTCAGAGTCGTGTCAGAGACTGCGGTCTGGACAACACACCATATACCGCTGACGATATCTTATATACCTACACCTTTGACGATTACGGCAGAACCGTCTCCATAAACGGTGTAGATGCACGCGGAAACACCGTATATACCGCAGGCGGCACATACTCTGCCAACAGTGGAACTAAGAAGACTAATAATAGGCTGCTTACCGAGGGTGCCGCCGGTGTAATAGCGCAGAATATACTCAAAAATGGCGGCGCTGAATCGGGAGAAGGTTGGAATAACTTCGGTACCGAATTAGGTGTATATTCTAACGGTTGCGAAGAAAGAGATGAATTTGTAAAGTCCGGCAAGAAGTCCTTTGGTATCAACCTGGAAAGCGGTAACGATTCTACTATCTATCAGGATGTAACGATAAATTCTGCCGGCAAGTATATAGTTACTGCGCACGTTAAAACAGCGAGCAACTTCACTCCCGGAACAGGCGCGTATGCAGGAGTAAGACTGCAGGTAGAGCAGAATTTAACTCCTATAACCCCAATAAGGCAGGATCGCATCAATGAGCGTACGGATGAGAATATCAACGACGGCTGGCTGAAGGTATCAACAGTTGTAAATATTCCCTCCGCGGGCGATTATACCGTGCGCCTGGTTATGGCTCACTGTACGGGAACAGCGTATTTCGATGAGATACAGATGATTCCCGGCGAGAGCGAAAGTGCATTTAACCATGTTGACAACAGTAGCTTCACTTATCCTATCACACTTCCCGAGCACGGTACGATAATCGACGATAATGACGCGAACAATGATGGCGATTATACCGTGAACGATGTGCGTAAAAACGTGCTGAAGCTCGAGGGCAGACCCTATTACAATTCCGAATATGCTATCCCGCTCTCTATCACTTTGACTGAAGAAGAAGCGGCAAATACCACGTTCCTTTTCTCGGGATGGGCGAGAGCTAATTCCGTTCCCATTACCGTGGACCGTACGTTCCAGATCACTACAAAGCTGACCTATAGCGACGGTACTTATCAGTATGAGATCGCCAAGTTTAATCCCGACGTAAAGGATATGTGGCAGTATATCTGTATCCCCGTTGTTCCCAAGAAGAAAATGGCGATAACGGATATTACCGTATATTGCTCCTTTAAGGCAAATTACGGATATGCGTACTTTGATGACCTGGCTCTCGTAAAGGAAGCGTGCTCTGTATATGAATACGACAAAAATGGCAGACTGAAGGCGGTCAATGCCACCAACCAGGATGAGATGCAGTTTGGCTATGAAGGTGCTAACCTTATCTCTTCCGCAGGCGGAGCAAACGGCAGCTTCGAGTATACCTACGATGATAACAATAACATCATCAAGGCCACTAATGAGAATCTGTCTATGGATATGGTATATAACTCTGCGGGACAGACCACATCCACTACCCTTAAGGGTACGGCAAAAACCGGCGATACCACCGATGATAAAGACATCTATCTAAAAACAGAGGCGGAGTATTCCGCAGACGGCAGTAAGGTGAAAGAGAGCACTGACGAGCTGGGGAATACTACGGAATTCGGATATCAGTCATTGAATAACGGCGGTCAGCGTGTATCTACCACCACCGATGTGTCAGACACCGTGGAGTACTACGATACTACCGATCCTGTAGTAGTGGACGGATACTTTACCGACTACTGCTCCTCCGGTTATTTCTACTCCGAGGCGTTAGCAGATGCAGAGGGCTGGGACGTATATACAGAATGGTCAAACGACGGCTTTGTTTACGTTCGCTTCGAGAATGATGCCATAACCACTACAGGCGACTGCTACTTCGACTGGTATTTCTATAATAACGGTATACAGTACCGCATGTATGCACGCGGTAACGGCGCATACGCACTCAACTGGGAGCACTATTACGGTCTGCCCAGTGATAATTCATCCCACGATAAAGGCGCTTCGCAGTGCTATGTAAGCGTATCGGGCGGCTTTGCAGAGTTTAAGATAGATACCTCTGCTGTTGCAGGCATTTCTGACAGAGACCAGTTCTTTATCAGCCGTGCATACGTATGGGGCACAGACTGGGTAGCGCGAGATCAAGGCGTCTTCGGCGTTTACACAGAGAAGGGCCGAGACTATAGCAACACAACTGCAGGCAAGGTCACCATCAATACCCAGACCGATGCATCGGGCAGAACCGACCTCACTTACATTAATAACGTTGCGTCTGTAGATTACAGCTATACTAACGGTAATCTCACAGGCATAGTAAGAGGCGGATATAACCCCTCGGCAACGGGCGTAAAGGACGGAACCTATACCGATTATAATGATGATGACCTGGTATACAGCGGTAACGGCTGGACAGTCCACGTTAAGAGTGATAATGACTATGCGTACGTTCGTTTTGATACAGGACATCTCATTTCAAACGAGCAGCGTATATTCGACTGGTATTTCGATAATGACGGAGTATCCTACCGAATCTATTCACAGTGGACAAGAGAAAATCCCTTCAGCTTCTATATGTTCTACGGAAACGGACAGACAGGTCAGTCCTATGACAGAGGTACGACTACCTATTGCTTTGACACCATCAACGGTGTGGCGGAGTATAAGATTGACCTGGACTCTGTAGGTGCTATCTCTGAGAATGACGGTTTCACACTGAACCGTGCTTACGTATGGGATTCCACGTGGACCAAGCAGGATGAATGTACATTTGACATTTCTGTAGGAATAGATTATAATGATACCGTAACAGATCCCGGTAAGAAGCAGCAAAGTTATTCTTTCGAGTACGATATCTTCGGTAACGTGACTGCCACTACCGTAGGCTCCCGTGTTATCTCCGAGAATACCTACAATAATTACGGCACGTTAGCCTCCGTGGAGTACGGTAACGGTGAGTACATCGAGTATACCTACGATGAGCTTGATCGTCTGCGTACTATTGTTGATTCTAACTGGACGCAGTCCTATACCTATGACGGAAACGGTAACGTCACCAGGATAGACGCTGTTTCCTTCGACGAGACCGAGAAACGCACTATCCGCTATGAGTATGACTCCATCGGCAGACTTGTATACAGCCTTGAGACCGACGGCGACGGTCAGACTCTGCGCTTTGTAAAGAATCAGTATGATAATAAGAATCGCCTCACCGAGTATTCTTACTACGACGGACTCAGCGTACGTACCGAGAGCTATACCTATAACGATAACGGAACGGTAAAGACCTTTGCCGTATCCAACGGTGATACTATCACCAATGACTACGATACTCTGAACCGTATTCAGGAGAAGACCGTCACCAACTCGGATACACAAGAGCAGTTTAAGATAATTACTAATTATAAGACTGACTCTACTACCAAGAGGACTACCTCCCTTATCACCGATATCAAGTATGATTATCCGGATAATGGCGGTACTAATTGGGATTATCGTTACTTCTATGAGTATGATAATCTGGGTAACATCACTCATGTATACTACCGTACTGCTACGAATAGTAATACCTATACGGATCATACCGTAGCTAAGTACGCATATGACGAGCAGAGCCAGCTTATCTTAGAGGAAGTACATGATGGTGACACCACCTATACCTTACGCTATATCTACGATACCTACGGTAATATCCGCAAGATAGAGAAGTATCAGGGCGCTTATTCTGATTATGAAGAGGTACTCGGATATGGCATACTTCTTGATACCGTAGAGTATGGCTATGATGACGACACATGGCTTGACCTGCTGACCTCTTATGACGGAAATGCTATTACCTATGACGATATGGGTAATCCTGTCATTTACCGTAACGGTGATGACGTCATCGACTGTCATTATATGAGTTGGATAGGCAGACAGCTCGTGCGTGTAGGCTTTGGCGGAGATGAGGTCACCTATGAGTATGACGCTGAGGGTCAGCGCACCGAGAAGACTGTAAATGGTCAGACTCATGAGTATCTGTATTACGGTAGTCAACTCAATGCATACACCGCAGGCAGCGGAGAGACCTTCCGTTTCTTCTACGATGATGCAGGTGAGCCTCTTGGATTCTACTTCTTAAATGTAGATACACAGTTCACTGACGCTGAACTCGGCGCGAAGTACTATTACGTACGCAACGCTCAGGGCGATATAGTTCAGATCCGTGACAGCGAGTATGGAGTAGTTGCTAACTATCACTACGACGCCTGGGGCAAACTGTTATCCATTACCGACGCACAGGGTGATAGGTTAACCGATGAAGAGCCTGTAGCTGTACTTAATCCTTTACGCTACCGCGGATACGTTTACGATACTGAGACAGGTTTCTATTACCTGAACTCCAGATACTACGATCCCGAAGTTAAGCGGTTTATTTCTGCGGATACAACCGATATACTTACCGCTTCACCCACTGCATTAACCGACAAAAACCTCTATGCATACTGCGATAATAATCCTATTATGCGTGCGGATAACGGCGGAGAGTTTTGGAATATCATTGCCGGTGCCGTTATTGGTGGCGGCTTAGAACTTGCCGGGCAATTATTATCGGGAAAATCTATAACTGATGTAAACTGGGCTAAAGTGGGAGTATCTGCAGTATCAGGAGGTGTTACTGCGGCTGTTGGACCTGTTTTGGGAGCTACGATTAGTGGGGCAACCAATATCGCTTTAGATGTGATTGATGGCGAAAGAGATATTAAAAAATTAGCTGTTTCTGGAGCTATCGGAGTAGGCGCGTCTTTAGTAGGTGCTGGCGTTGGTAAAGTAGTTGAAAAAGCTGGAGGCAAAGCGGCAACAAGAGCGTTGAGTAAAATGCCGAAGGCAAAACTTAAAGCAAAAGTCACCAGTTTAGTTCCAACAATTAAAAGTACTGAAAGAAATGCCATAAAAAATATTTCATATCTAATTAGCAAATATAAGGATATCGGTTCAAAATTCTTCATGAGTACAGAGGTAGGAAAAACACTTGTTACCTCGACGGGACAGTTTGCAGAAGGATTTACTGGTGGAGGATTAAATTATGTTAGAAATAGGAACTTTCCATCATGGTAAATGAAAAAATAGTCAGTTTTAGGATTAGACCATATTATCAAGAGTCCATTGTGCAAATAATAATGGATTTTATTGTCATAGGATTGATATCTATTGTACTTTTTATTGCAAAATTTCCAACAATTGTATGCATCGCTGTTATCATGGTGTATGGCGGAATTGCAGTTATTCTTCATTACAGAACAACAATTCATGCTATTGTGGATAAGCGAAAAGGGAATTACATAACCGAAATCGTTAGCATTAAAGAATTCTCATCTGAATACTCATTTGCCGGGGATCGGCTTGGGCGCAGTCATATCCGTTTTTTCTATCCCTCAAAAATGCATATTGGGAAGCACAGAATAAAAGTGGCTAATAACCAAGGTGAGGAAAAAAGACTTAGATCCGTTATGTCTTTTCGCAGAATAGCTGAATTTGCTATTCTGGATAAGCATCAAATTGAACGCTTGAAAGTAACATATTTAGAAAAATCGAAAATATTACTTTATGTTGAATTGGTCGATGATATTGACAAAATAATAAGTCGAAAGAAAAAAGATTCAATAAAAAAAGCAGTTCACTTTATTAATTCTTCAATTTAAGAACACAGGGGACGGGTTCTCTGTGTTAACGCTATGCAGCAGGAGAGATAAAAATAGAATTATCCCTCTTGCTGTCATCAGCACCGTTGCTCAATGTGACTGCCTAAATAAGTTTTCTACATATGGCAGAAAAACGACAGCCACATTGTGCCGATTCAATACCAATAAGCGGGCGGGTTCACCCCGTCCGCTAATCCTTTTGTAAGGATGGATATTGTATAAGTTATATTTTGAATAAAGCTGACAGGTGTTTTGCAAATTAAGGCAGTATTAGTATCTGCCTATTATTTTGCAGGTTAAAGGCGGGTGGCTGTAAAAGCCACCTTCGTCGACTCACAGCGGACGGCAACGCCGACCGCAACAAGGTTTTTAAGTTTTGAATACATGTATTTTAGGTGCACCTTAAACGGTGCTTTTTCTTTTTTAGGTACACTGTGAACCCCGGAGGTGGCACTGTGCACGGGTTTTATCGGTGTACATTGGGAGGAAGGAGGTAGAAATGAGCAATGAAAAGAAGATACGGATACCATTATGGATCTATCCATCCGTACAAGATAAGATAATGAAAAATTACAAGGAAGATAACTGTAAGAGTCCCAGTGAGTTTATTGAGAAAGCCATACTTTTTTATACAGGATATCTTACGTCAAATGATTATAAGGAATACTTTCCCAACGTTGTTGTCTCTACGGTGAAGGGAAGTCTTGATGGATTTGAGGATAGAATAGCAAGCTTGCTATTCAAAATAGCAGTAGAGCTGTCCATGATACTTCACGTAACCGCCGCAACAAATGAAATAGACGAAGACACGCTCTCTCGTTTGCGTGGCCTGTGCGTGGATGAAGTGAAAAGATTACACGGAAGTATCCGTATGGAACAAGCAGTAAAACATCAGAGAGGGTGATGAGATGTGGCTAAGTTGATTTTAAAAAGTAAGTACCTGAAAGCAGGCAACAAGGGCCATTCATCTAATTTAGTACAGTATATAGCAAAGCGAGAGGGTGTAGAAAAGATCGATGACTTGTGGAAAGATAAGCCCGCAACTAAAGAACAGATAACCCTTATAAACAGACTAATTACTGAGTTTCCGGAAACCAAAGACAGTTTTGAATACCGCGACTACGAAAAGAATCACACGCAAGGAGCAGCTTCCGAATACATAACCCGAGCGATTGAGGACAACGCCGATCTGCTTGGTAAGAGAGAAAACTATGTTTCATATATTGCTATGCGCCCTCGTGTTGAGAAGGCCGGTACCCACGGTCTGTTTACCGATGCCAATGTTGCTATCAAATTATCCGATGTGGCAAAGCAAGTAGCTGAGCACAAGGGAAACGTTTGGACTAATATTATTTCACTAAGGCGAGAGGATGCAGAGCGGCTTGGATATAATCATGCATCTGCATGGAGAAATCTTATCAGGGCTCACGCGGAAACCATGGCGAAAAGTATGAAGATACCCGTAGAGGATCTTAGGTGGTATGCCGCCTTTCACAACGAGTCATATCATCCTCACGTTCACGTTATAGCATACTCGGTAGGCAAAGAACCGTATCTCACTGAACGCGGAATCGATCAAATGAGATCAGCATTTGCGCGAGATATTTTCAAGCAAGACCTTTATCATATCTATGAAGAGCAGACGACCTATCGTGACGAGTTGCGCAAGGAGTCAAGAGAGGTGCTCGAAAATATCGTTAATGAGATCAATGACGGAACATATAAAAACGAAACTGTGGAAGCAATGCTGCGTAAACTATTAGAAACCTTTGAGGGATATACAGGTAAAAAGGTGTATGGTTATCTTCCAAAGCCTGCAAAGAATCTGATCAACGGTATCGTGGATGAAATGGCTAAAGACAAGCGGATCGCAGAATTATATAAGCTGTGGTATGAGCAGCGAGAAAAGGTAATAGGTATCTACAGGGAAGATATGCCCGAGCGAATAGCATTATCCTCTAACTCCGAATTCAAAAGCATACGAAATGCGGTATTAAAAGAAGTTATGAATATCACGGTGACGGAGAATGACAACGAAGATGTAGGCTATCCTCAAACCGATTCAAGGAACTGCGATAGTTATGACGAGGAAGATATAACCGATGCCAAAGAAAGTGACAACTATTCTAAGGACTCTAAATCAGAAGAGAATATAAAAGAAGCAAGTGCACAAGCATCTGTTGCACTTGCTTCTTTTCGGTTGTTTATGAGCCTGGCACAATTGATTCAGGATAACATTAGACGAGATGATGAACATAATGAGCGGGTCGATAGGAAACTCAATAAACGGATACAGAATAAGAAATCTGCTCACGGACAGAAGATGGGAGGTTAGTATTAGCCATGGGTCGTAGATTTACAGCGCAAGAGCTTGAGTATTCAAGAAAAACAGATCTAGCAGCTATGCTATTATCCAAAGGAGCAGCTCTGAAACGATGCGGCTCCGAATATCAATGGAACAATAATGGAGAAAAGGTGAGCATCCGTGGCAACCTTTGGTACAGTCATTACAGACAACGAGGCGGAGATACTATTTCCTTTGTCAGAGAGTATTATAATAAGTCTTTTCCCGAGGCAATAGAATATCTTTTGAATAGTGAGTCGGCTCATATAAGTCAAGGAGAGGCGAATCGCCGAAATGAAACGCCATTCATGCTACCAAAGAGATACAGTAATATGAATCGTGTGTTTGCTTATCTGATCAATGAAAGAGGCATAGACAGAGACATACTACGGGAATTCGTTTATCATAATATGATATATGAGTCAGAGGATCATCATAACGCAGTATTCGTTGGATACGATCTGCGGGGAAGGACACTGCATGCGCATAAGCACTCAACCGGTAGGAAAGGTACGTACAAAATGACTGTGAGCGGTAGCCAAGCTGAATTTGCTTTTCATCTCTACGGAACGGGAGATGAGCTATATTACTTCGAGGCGCCAATAGATCTCTTATCATACATAACAATGCATCCAAATAATTGGAGAAGCAATACATATGCGGCGGCTTGTTCGGTTTCGGACAAGCTGCTTTTTAGATGCTTGAAAGATAAGCCGGAGATAAAGAAAGTTTATCTGTGCTTTGATAACGATACTGCCGGGCAAAATGCAGCGGAGCGTATATCTAAACAATTAGAAATTTTGAGGATAGACTGTGAGATACTTGTGCCCGTCAATAAGGATTGGAATGAGGATCTGCTGGAAAAAAGAAAGGAGCATTCGAATGAATAACCCACTCTTACTTATTGTTGTAGGCGCTATAATGCTCGCCGTACTTGGTGTAATATCTGTGCTTGACAGGGTGTATAACCTGAACAGTATTAAGTCAAAGACTGTAGGTGACGGTCAGCACGGCTCTGCTAGATTTGCGACCAAGTGCGAACTTAAAAAGACATATAAGTACGTACGCTTTGAGCCGAAGGTGTGGCGAAGGAAAGCCAAGTGCGGAGACCTTAATTTGCCGCAAGGCGTGATAGTGGGGTGTAATGGATCCAAGAAAAACTGTGTGGCTATGGTGGACACGGCAGACGTTCATACCATGATGATCGGTGCGGCAGGTTGCGGTAAAACTGCGTATTGGTTGTATCCCAATCTTGAGTATGCCTGCGCCTCGGGTATGTCGTTTCTTACCACTGACACCAAGGGAGATCTGTATCGTAATTACGGAAATATAGCCAAAGAGCACTATGGTTATGACGTGGCTGTCATCGATCTGCGTAATCCTACCAGGTCTGATGGAAACAATTTATTACACTTAGTGAATAAATATATGGATGAGTATAAAGCAGAACCGAGCAATATTAACGCTAAAGCAAAGGCGGAGAAGTACGCGAAGATCATCGGCAAAACTTTAATATATGGGGATGGGGATTCATCCTCATATGGACAGAACGCTTTCTTCTACGATGCCGCCGAAGGACTTATGACGGCGGCTATACTGCTGGTTTCGGAATATGCTCTTCCGGAGCAAAGACATATTATCTCAGTGTTCAAACTTATTCAGGATCTTTTTGAGCCATCGGGAGTGCAGGGCAAGAATAGCTTTCAGTTATTGATGTCAAGGTTGCCTGAGAATCATAAGGCGCGGTGGTTGGCAGGTGCCGCTCTTAACGCCAGCGATCAAACAATGTCGTCTGTAATGTCTACGGCATTATCAAGGCTTAATGCGTTCCTTGATAGTGAGCTAGAACAGGTTCTTTGCTTTGAAACAGCCATCGATGCAGAGAAGTTTTGCTCTCAAAAGTGCGCTATATTCGTGGTGCTTCCCGAAGAGAATCCTACTACGTATTTTATGGTATCACTTCTGCTACAACAGCTTTACAGAGAGATACTCACCGTAGCTGATGAGAATGGAGGAGCTCTCGAAAACAGAGTTATGTTTTATATGGACGAGTTTGGAACCTTGCCGGCAATCAATTCAGTAGAAATGATGTATTCTGCATCAAGATCCAGACGCCTTAGTTTAGTCAGTATCATACAGTCATATAAGCAGCTTGAAAAGAACTACGGGAATGAGGGCGCGGCAATTATACAGGATAACTGTCAGATAACGATAGCGGGAGGGTTTGCACCTACTAGCGGCACTGCAGACGTTGTATCAGAAGCTTTGGGAGACAGAACTATTATGTCGGGGTCGGTTACTAAGTCAAAGAATAATCCTTCGCAAACGATGCAGATGCTACAACGTTCGCTTATGAGTGCGGACGAGCTGAAGACTATGCCGAAGGGGACGTTCGTTGTTATGAAGACGGGAGTACACCCGTTCATATCTAAGCTTAAGCTGTTCTTTGAATGGGGAATAGATTTTGATTGCGAGCCTTATACGATTGTAGATAAAGGAGCTCGATCTGTGTCTTATGCCAACCGTGAGATGATAGAGTATGCGGTAATGGCACAGACTCCCAAAAGCCGTGGTGAGCACGCCTTTGGTGAAGTTAAACGCAAGGCAAAGCCACGCAGTAAAAAAAGAACCGAAGAAGCAAAAGTGGTAGTGAAAACATAGGAAGGAGAAAAAAGATAATGTCATTTTATAAAGCCATATATACAAATAGCGAGCTTCCGCATCGCGCGAAGCTCGTTTATATGTATTTATATGATAGAAAGAATAAGAACGGTGTGGCTTGGCCCGGAATTAAACGAATAGCTAAGGATCTGTCCATTTCCGTAAGCACCGTCCGCCGTGCGATAAAGGATCTTGAGAACGCAGGCCTCGTTCGAAAAGAATATGCGTATAGGGATAACGGATCGTTTACGAGTAATAGGTATTATGTGAAATGAGTTGTAAATATAAACCAATAACTGATGGGTTAGTAATTGCAATCAATATAATGTACAAATAGATAGCAGCAACCATAAAATGGTTGCTGCTATGAGTGCTGTTATAGTTACGTATAATTGAATTTAATTATGATTATAGACACCGATGCGTTGCAGCTCGCGCCGAATTATTAATACTTTCACCAAGGCTTCACCCTCTTCTAGTGATAACTCATGTGGGGTATATAATTCTACCAGGTCTTCAACTTTTGGATACCTATGATAAGTTTTTTCGAGTTCTTGTTTGAGTTTCAGGGGTAAATTTTCTATGTTTTTGTCTTTACATAGTGGGATAAATTCAGGATCGTCCCATAACGCAATATACATGTTGTCTGGGTATTTTGCTGACAAAATATATCTCCTTATGCGGTCGCATCTTCATATAATTGCACTGGGCTTTTAATAGGAAGAGCTATATGGACACAGAAATGATGTTCTTCCTCAAAAAAATCAATGAAGCCATTTGCTTCAGTTACGATTTTTCTCATGCTTTTTATGCCGTAGCCGTGAATCTCTTTTTGAGTTTTAGTTGATATAAAAAGCGGATTATTTTTGATAATTGATTTGCTTATGCGATTTTTGCATATTACATTTTGATAGTTATTATTAATGAAAAACTTAACTTCGAGGATTTTTTCATCGTGCTTTAATGCTTCTTCAATAGCGTTGTCTAAAAGATTTCCAAAAAGCGAAGCTAAATCAAACTCGTTAATGTTTGATAAGTTTGAGCATTCTCCGGTAACGAGAAATGTTATGTTAGGGTGGGCCGAGATCTTGGCATTTATAATGTAATCGAGCATGCGATTATTCGTATGAATAATAGATGCAGACTTATTTAATTCAAGTTCTGTATTATCAATATAGTTATTAACGTCATCCAATTGTTTTTTTGTTATAAGCTGCTTTAAGCCGATTAAGTGTTGTTTAAAGTCATGGCGGAGGGTTTTGAGTTGTTGGTATAAGTTCCCCAATTCTGCATAGTTTTTTTGCTCCAACTCGCTTTGAAGTTTTAAAACTTCTAATTCGGTTTTAGCTTGGACGGTTTGGGTTAATTTTATAAACAGTAGTAAGGAAATCAGATTTAGCGCCGCTAGCCCCAAAACAGAGATTATGATTTGGTTGAAAAATGATGACAATGAATAGGTCAATCCAATTACCATAAATGTATAAAGAACAAATACAGTCATTAAAGGAGCAACAATATATAAAATCAAGTCCATTAATCTAAATTTGAGGCTAGTTGCGAAAAACCTTAAAATTAGCATAAGTGTGGCGGAAATAATTATTTTACAACAAATAACATATAAATATCTTTCCATTGTTGCGATTGAAAACAAATCATTCAAACTCATGGAAAAAATATAACTAAATAAAAATGATAGTATTGTTGCGATTATGATAAGTGTTACTTCAAAAATAATGGGTCCAAGAATCTTTGTTGCCCACGTTCCCGTTTTTACTAAAAAAGAGCAGAAGAGTAAAATTCCAAAAATAATTACGGACTGTAAAAAAGAAAATACAGATATATACAAATATATTGTTGATACGGCAAAACATAATAATGTACCAATAGTTGACGGTATGATATTATCTCCTACTTTACCATTATTCAGCTTTATAACAAAGAAAACACCTAGCCAAGCATCAAAAAGGTTAGCCGATAATTCGAAAAGAAATGATGTCATAAGTTGTTACCTCATCCGCATATATTTTACATATTCCCCGATAAATAATGGACGGCATTGCCTAGATACGGTCAATTTTTCGCCAGTTGTTAACTCTATAATGTTGTCTTGAATTTGGGAAATATATTTCATGTTAATTAACGTACCAGAGTTGACTTTTATAAATCCATAGTCATGTAAATCCGCCTCCAAACGGTGAATTGTTGTTCTATAACGATGAATGATGTTTTTGCAATGAATGGAAAGGTAATTGCTTTCTTTTTCTTTTATAATGTATACGATATGTGATACTTTTACAGGTGTGCAATTGTTGTAATTGGATATATCTATATACTTTTCGTTTTTAGATAATTTGTCTATTGCTGCTAATAATGCTTCAGGCAAATATGCCTCATAACTGCTTTTACAAAGAAAACGAAACGGACTAAACCTGATTGAATAATACACTTGATTTTCGTAATTAGAAATGAAAATCAAGCAGATATCCGGCCAGTATTCCTGACATTGTTGAGCAATTTCAAATCCGTTTATTTCTGGCATTGATATGTCCAAAAAGAGAATATCAACTGAATTATTTTGCAAATAATCAAGAAGGGATTTGGGCTCTGGAAAATACTGAAAAATGAATTCTTTATCAGCATAGGTGCTTTGAGATATTATGCTTTTAATCTGATTAGTTAATTGATAACCGAAAATCTTATTGTCATCACAGATAATAATCTTCATATTTTCTCCAGGTAAAGATCGATTTTATATTATTATAATAACATATTTTTTAAAAATGTACAAGAGAATTACGTTTAGCGAGAGTAGCGTGTATGAACAATTATGGTATTTTCTAGTGGTATAATACTGAAAAACCAATGCAATTTGTAGTAATATAATTGTGGATGGTGATTAGCATGAAAGTATTTGGTACAAGATTGAAATTGTTGCGTGAAAAACATAATCTTACGCAGCTTGCGCTTAGCACGAGACTTGGAATGGCACAAGAGTCAATTAGCGCATATGAAAGGGACAATAATACACCCAGCATTGAAGTGTTAAAAGAGATTGCTGATTATTTCAATGTAAGCGCTGATTATTTGTTAGGTATTGATGACCTAGAAGTTAGAATAAACGAACATACTTTGGATGCGTTCGAGGTAACTTTATTAAGAAATTTCAGAATACTTCCGCAAATGCAAAAAGAATTGCTTGTTAAGATTTCTGCGAATATGGTGGAGCTATATCATCAGCAAAGATAAAACACACTAAGAGGCAAGATGGATGATGATATACCCCTTAGTGTGTTTTTGAATTTACTTCATCAGTTTTTTGAGTTCAGCAGGTTCTTTTGCCTGGTGCTGTCCCCACTGTGAAGCTGCTCCGGCTGCCTTTTTTGCTGCAGCAAGAGCCACGCTAGCAAACGCTTTAGAGATGAGTTTCATTAGTGGATCTCCTTTCTATATAATTTTTAATTATTCCGATTGGCACCATAACGAGAACTGCAACAATCGTAAATAAAATTATTTTATAATAATCACAATTTATTAAGTACATAATTGTACAAATAAGTATTAATCCTGCGAGGAATGCAAGAGATATTAGCTTGCATTCTTTTTTTTGCTTTTTGTCCAATGGTTTATACTTGTTTTCAACAGGACAAAGCAAACTTAGTATACATGAACCTACTATACCTGTAATTAGTATAGACAAAACGGAAGGATTCGAATTATTGGCAATAAAAGCTACGGTACTAAATGTAAAAAACATAGATAAATTGCATACAAGGTAGGTATTTGCATGATATCCGCCACAGTACATTCTTATGGGTATGAACGTAAGTAAAAATAACAGTGAATCAACAATGTTAAAGAAAACAAAGCCGGCAATAAATACAATGCACATTCCAACAAACGAGGATACTGAAATTTCTACACCGTATTGATAAACATTTACTAGAGTAGGATCAATTATTTGTCTACTTGCCCATGAAATAGCCAGTTGTTTGGATATTTTTTTTATCATAACGTCCCTTTCTAAAATCTTTTATATTATTATACATTTATTTAATTTGTAAAATGAAAATGTGGTGTATTTTGCAAGTAAATTGGTTTAATTGGGAAAATATATGGTACATTTTCTACAATAATGATATTTATTGGTGAAT
This sequence comes from Eubacteriales bacterium, assembly GCA_045546375.1. Taxonomy (GTDB): domain Bacteria; phylum Bacillota; class Clostridia; order Oscillospirales; family CAG-272; genus CAKSEI01. The sequence continues at coordinate 54,237 of JAZQCR010000128.1, forward strand.
TTTATAAAAATAATTCATGAGAAAATCAAATTTATAAATGGAATGCCAAATACCCCTAAATTCGAACAATTTACACCAACAACGAGTTATATAATTAGTTTTATGATATTATTTCAATACATATTATTAGTGCTTTATCTTGTTTAGGCTGATAGAGCAAGTAGCTTCTTAATTCGATAACATAGGAGAAATGTTGATATGAGTGAGTTTGATTTGATAGCAACGATAGGTGCCAAAATTACTAATGTTCAAGATGTTCAGAGAATAATTGAATATGGATTTAATCATTTAAGATTTAATTTTTCTAAATATGATAAAAATCTTGAGGATAGAGTTAATATGATCCGCTGTTTGAAGGATTTATATGAGAATGACATAAAAGTATTGATTGACTTACCATATCCAGGCAAAAAAGCTAGAATATATCACAATAAGAATTACTTTGATATTATAACTGGTCAAGAGTTGGAAATTGTCTCAGATATTGTTAGAAAAGAGAGCGAGCGATTTGTAACAGATTTGCCCTCAATCGGACGCTTTGTCCAAAAGGATACGATTATTGTTTATTCAGATGGAGAAGCTTTATTAAGGGTAATAAAAGTAATTGATGTTAATACCATTTTGGTGAGAGCCGAATCTGATTTCTTCTTTAGAAATGGGAAGTCGCTTAGTTTTGATTATCCTAAACGTGGTCACATGCTTGAATATAAATTTGTTGATATTATTAGAGATATACGGCCAAATGAAATTGCATTGTCCTTTGTAGAAAATTCTGAAGATATACGTTCCTTTAAAATGATTGGATCTAATTGTATGAACGGTATGACAATTTTAAGTAAAATTGAAACACAGAGCGGAATAGATCATATAGACGATATTTGCCGAAACTCCGACGTGATTATTGGTCGAGGAGATATGAGCATTAATACGGATATACATAAATTGTATCAAAACCAAAAATACATTGTAAAAAGTGCAAAAAAATGCGGACGCAATTGTTATATAGCAACTGGAATTTTGAATTCGTTGACGACTCAACACTTTCCAACACAAGCAGATATCATCGATTTGTCCGTTATTATCAATATGCGCCCTAAAGGAATCATATTAAATGCGGAGGTTGTTTGGAAAAGACCTGAAATGGTTTTAAAGACAATAACTGAGGTAAAAGAAACGTTGGAGGCTGAGGGGATATACAATTGATATAATTTGATTTGTTAATGAGTGCAGGGAAGTGCCCTAAAATGTATGTTGTTGAAGGCGGGAAATTATGTTGAAAAGTAATTTAAGGATTGATCGTTGCGTGGAGAGGTATTTAACTAAATTGTTTTATAGGGAACAGTATGGTGACCTCATTTATTCGAGCAAGTTGGAGTATGTGTTTTTAGAGAATAGGAGTTTAAGTAAATATTTACATAATTTAAAAGATGTAGAGGAAGATTTTGAGTTACAAAAATCACGCAAAGAAACTATGGATAATGTGCTAGTTTTGGCTAATACATTGCTGTGTGAAAATGGTATAACTCCCATATGTTTTAAAGGGAGTATTTTAGCTCAACTCGTATATCATAATCCTAGTGCGCGTGTTTTTAATGATGTTGATTTGGTAGTTGAACAAGAGGATTTCGAAGACACTTTAAAAATCCTAAAATTGAATGGCTTTGAACAAGAATCTTTATACGATGCTCATCACATAAGGCTAAATAAAGATAATGTTCGTGTTGAAATACATACTTGTTTCTATCATCCTAAGAATAATATAATTTTTGTTCCAAGAGAAGAAGATATAATTTATGAAACCATCAAAGGGTGCTCAATAAAAACACTTGATTTGACAAGCTTATTGATATGTTTATTGTACCACCAGTATGTCCATTGCGTAAATGATTCGTTGTTTTCAGACTATAGGTTTTTGACCCATCAATATGTTTATTGCTTTGCTAGATCTTTGTTTAGGTATTATGATATTGCTTTGTTGATAAATAAATATAACCAACAAATCCGATGGGAGGATTGTTATGATGCTATAAGGCAAGCAGAGTTGAGCATTGAATTTAAAATGATGGTTCAAGAGTTTAACAGTATATTTACTGATCTATTGCCACACGAATTCATTGATCTTGTTATGCATAAAAACTATGTGCAGAATGGTGAATACAATGTATACAATTACATATACCACAATTACTCATCTAAAGAAAGGTTATATAAAATTGATGATGCTGTAACTGATGCGTGTAATAGCATTTATACTACACCATTAGTAATTAATTGCTACAAGAATAAATCTGTTGAACATATATTTCATATCGATGAATATTCCGGGAATATATTGAACCCTAGCGGGTCGTATTCTATTGGCGCAGTAAAACCGCAGAATAGTGATGATCTCTCATTTGATTTTAACATATGGCTATCTTCAAATATGCTAAATTTTGGTTTTTCTGTTAAGAGTGACAGGGTTTGTTCAATTCATCGGGGGGCCTTAATAGACAATCGTGATATGATTAACAGGTGTGACAATGTTGGTATTGTAATCGTGCCCGGGAATGGACGATATAAGAAAAGTGACCTTTTTGTTCTGCTGGAAGAAACAGAAGAAGGAGTGGTTGTGCCAAGGGTATATGATGACTGGGTTGACATTACGGACAAAGTTAATGTTGGATTACAAGTAACAGCGTGTGGCTATGATTTGGATTTGAGTATACCCATAGAGTATCTTGGCATTTCATCGAAAAAAGGAGATCATTTTATCATGGATTTATCTGTAAGCGATTGTGATGAATGCGCAAATAGAAAGTCTACTTTAGCATTATCTGTATATAAATGTGAAAGTGGGCAATTTAAGTATTATGCGAAGGTGCAAATAGCTGAATAGACAGAAAGCAGTCGATGTTAATGAGTATAACACGGATAATGATAAAGCATTGTTATTTGGCGAATTAAGAGGAAGATAGCAGTGAAAGAATATAAGGACAAACCGAAGTATAACTTGTGGCAGAATACCGTGCATATATTTGGCCTTGCCTGGCGAGAGCAAAAAGCGGTAATATCCACATGCTTTGTATCACCGGGTCTCACTACTCTTACAAGGCTCACGGATATATACATCGCCCCCGTTATACTTGCTTGCATTGAACGAGGCTATTCGCTGATTGAGCTGTTATGGACGATATCCTTCTTTATTGGTACATCGATGCTCTTGCGCGCTTTGTACGCATTTAATAGTTCCAGAGTAGGCTTTACCAGAAAAACGCTAGTGCAGAGGGTGAGGGTCAAGCTGATAGAAAAAATCGAGACTACTTCGTATGCTAACATAGATGATCAGACGATTCTCAATAAGATGTATGCTGCCAAGTGTGCATTGGGCGATTATGAGAAGTATTGGAGCAGGGTCAGCATGACATGCACGAATATCCTTGGCTTTTTCGCCTATCTGTGGGTGTTGCGCTCCCTTAATATTTTGCTGGTAGTCGTGACTGTGGGTACCACCCTTTTTAGTACATATATGACAAAGTGTCTGAATGACTGGCTGTATGGGCAGAATCCTGAGATGGCGAGATATGAGCAGATTATCGGTCATGTGTTTGAGCGTTCGCAGAGTGTCGCGGCGGCGAAGGATATTCGTATCTTCGGTATGAAGGAATGGCTCATGGGTATTTACGAGCGCACTCTGCTTTTATACCATGCACTGATCGTACGGCACAACAGCAAGCATTTACTTATGAGGCTGATGGATCAGGCACTGTTTCTTTTGCGCAACGGCGTGGCGTATGCGTACCTGATCACCGTGTCATTGAACGCAGGATGGTCTGCGTCCAGCTTTGTCCTATACTTTGGGGCGATAACGGGATTTGTCAGCTGGGTCAATGGCTTTCTAGGCGGTTTCACCGAATTGCAGGCGTGCAGTAACAAGATTAGCGCCGTGAGAGAATTTATGGAGCTTGATGAGCCCTTCCGGTTTGAGGACGGTGAGCCCCTCCCACTTCCACATGATGGAAAGTGCGAGATAACCTTGCGGGGTGTATGTTACCGCTATCCGGGCGCTGCTGAGGACACTCTGCGCGATATAGATCTGACCCTGCGCATGGGAGAAAAGATAGCTGTCGTAGGGCTTAACGGAGCAGGAAAGACTACGCTTATAAAGGTTCTTTGCGGTCTTTATGATCCCAGCGAGGGCGAGGTTCTCTTAAACGGCGTAGATATCCGAAGATATAATCGCCGTGATTATTATAACTATTTTTCTGCCGTCTTTCAGAAATTTTCTCTGCTTGAGGGCACGTTGGCAGAGAATATCGCACAGAGTGTTGCCGATATTGACCTTCCCCGTGTGGAGTGGTGCGCCCACTTGGCTGGGTTAGAGGATAAGATAGCTTCTCTGCCGAATGCCTATGATACCCACCTCGGAAAGACTGTTTACGAGGACGGGATAGAACTCTCGGGCGGCCAGACCCAGCGGCTGATGCTCGCTCGTGCATTATACAAAGATGCACCCGTACTACTCTTAGATGAGCCCACTGCGGCGCTTGACCCGATAGCGGAAAACGAGATATATCAGCGTTATAACGATCTGGTTCAGGGGCGCTCTGCTGTATATATATCCCACCGCCTTGCCTCTACACGCTTTTGCGACCGAATAGTGTACTTAGAGAATGGTCGCATAGCAGAGTCGGGAACGCACGATGAGCTTTTAGCGGCAGGTGGTAAATATGCAGAACTGTTTGAGATACAGGCACGCTATTACAGAGATGGAGGGGAAGATGTGCAAGACAGAAAATAAAATGAGCTTCATGAAAGCAATTTCACTTAACTTCCGTGCGGTTCGTATGTGGTATAGCGCCTGTCCGATGTTGGCTTTTTCCGACATTGTCGGAACTGTGCTTGGCGCTGTTTCTCCGAGCATCACCATCTGGCTGTCCGCGCGTATCGTGGACGAGCTGGCAGGAGAGCGAGATCCCGATCGGCTGTTGATGCTTGTCCTGCTTACTCTTGGCAGTCACCTTTTGGTCACGCTCTTTACCATTGGCCTTGAGCGTTTTACTTGTTATTTTGCTACGGCCATGGGCTTTTATCGTGAGAAGCTTTATGCCGGTAAATTACTGGCTATGGATTTTTGCCGTATGGATGATCAGAGGACTCATGATTTGTATACGCAGGTGAAGCAGCACGATGAATGGGGCTACTCCATAGAGAGCGCGGTGAGTCATTTCAGCGGTTTACTTCGTTCTTTTTCGGGGATAGGCGGAGTTATCGCGCTTTGCTTCAGTATGTTCACTTCTCGTGTACCTAATAGCGCAGGCGCGCTAACCGTACTTAACAACTCATTTTTCGTTCTTGGGATAGGAGCGGTTATGTTTGCGGTAACGTCACTGGCGCCAAGGTTTGAGAACAAGGGTCGAGCGTATTGGAATCGGTATGCAGAGGAAGCGAGGCTTGAAAATAATCTTAACCGTTTTTACGGTGATACCTTTCCCCACGACCGCTCCCGTGCGGCAGACATCCGCCTATACCATCAGGACAGAGTGAGCGGATACTATGTCGAGCGTAGCGATGTTTATACCGCCACCTCAAAGATGGCCACATATGCGCGCGGCCCCATTACTTTTTACAGGATACTGTCGGTCGTCTTTTCTTACTGTTTTATAGGCATCACGTATTTTATCGTTTGCCTGAAGGCATGGGCAGGAGCATTTGGTGTAGGTCATGTTACTCAATATATAGGTGCTCTTACAGGACTTTCTCGCTGTATTACGGAATTTATTGGTTCTATAGGTCAGATGCGTAATCTCGCACCTTTTCTCGAAACATTTTTTGAGTTCAAGGCTATACCGAATTCTATGAAGCAGGGGAGCAGGGAGATCGTGAAGGACGAGAATGATTATGAGATAGAGTTCCGTGACGTTTCCTTCAAGTATCCGGGTAGTGATATATGGGCTCTGCGCCATGTTAATATCCGATTCAGTTCGGGGCAGAGGCTGGCTGTGGTGGGCAAGAACGGAAGCGGAAAGACCACCTTCATAAAGCTCCTTTGCCGTATGTACGATCCCACAGAGGGCGTGATATTTTTAAACGGCACAGATATCCGTGAATATGACTACGAAGAGTATCTGTCTGTCTTCTCGGTGGTATTTCAAGATTTCAAACTGTTCTCCTTGCCTTTGGGTGAAAATGTGGCGGCGTGCTCTGATTATGACCGAGACAAGGTGGAGCGACTGCTCAGGCAAGCGGGCTTCGGCGAGAGGCTGACCTCTATGCCCGACGGGATAGACACGTACCTCTATAAGGATCTGTCGGAAACCGGTGTGGAGATATCAGGCGGAGAAGCGCAGAAGATTGCTCTGGCTAGGGCACTCTACAAGGACGCGCCCTTTATCATCCTGGACGAGCCTACCGCCGCACTTGATCCTGTAGCTGAGCACGAGATATACTCTTGCTTCAACGAGCTGGTGGAGACTAGGACTGCTATTTATATCAGCCATCGCTTATCCTCCTGCCGTTTCTGCGATACTATTGCCGTTTTTGCGGATGGTAGGATAGTCGGGGAGGGAAGTCACGAGATTTTGCTCTCTAATGAAGAGGGAGAATACTACAAGCTCTGGTACGCTCAGGCACAATATTATGCTTCTTAAAATAAAAATTGTTTTTGACTAATAACAGTAGTTGATTATGTGGAATGACTCTCTATTCATCAAATTAACGCGCCAACACCAATATGATGGTGTTGGCGACCAATATTTCTCTATTGATTAACAAGAATTACATTATATAATAGTTTTGTTAAGGTTCATTGCAAGTACTGGCATTGCAATGAACCTTAAAATATATAATTAATCGAAACATGAACTGTGCAGTAACTTAGCTAACAGGGAAAAGAGCTGATTCATATAGGGGGAAATAATGTCAAAACAAAATCGCGCGTTGCTAGTTTTAAAATATATTTGGGAGAATAGTGATGTAGAACATCCAGTCACGGCCAAAAGTATTATTTGTTACCTGAACAGCCAGGGAATAACTGCCACGGCCAAAACTATAAGAGGAGATGTAGATCAATTAATTGAATTTGGTATAGATATCGAGATAATTCACAGCACTCAAAATAGATATTTCCTATATGAAAGATGCTTCGAATTAGCTGAGATTAAATTGCTTATTGATGCAGCTCAATCTGCTAGGTTTATTACACCTACAAAAAGTAAAGGCTTGATAAATAAACTATCTAAGTTTGCGAGTGTTCATCAGAAAAGCGAGTTAAATCGCCAATTGTATGTAGATAAACATATTAAATCACAAAGCAATAGCGGTTATTATTCTGTAGAGCCAATACATACAGCTATACAAAACAAGAAAAAAGTATCTTTTAAGTATTTGGAATATATGCCTGACAAGACAATGAAAGAAAAGCATAGTGGTAGGATATATTTCTTATCGCCATATTCCCTTATTTGGAATGAAGATAGTTACTATGTCATAGGTTTTTCTGATTCACATGATCGAATAGCAAAATTCCGCGTGGATCGCATGAAAGATCTTGATGCTTTAGATGAGCCGGCTCATAAAAAACCAAGAGATTATTCTGTTGCAAACTATTTTTCGCGGGTTTTTTCAATGTATGATGGTCCAGAATATGAAGTGAAAATACTCTGTGAAAATGAAACTATGAAGTATATCATTGATAGATTCGGTGAAAATGTAACGACTTCGATTGTTGACGGCAAGCACTTTATGGCTACCGTTGTGGTATGTCTTAGTCCTGCATTTTACGGATGGATATTTTCTTTTGGTGGCAAGTTGAAAATTGTAGGGCCGGAAAATGTATTGAAGGAATTTGTAAATATATTACAGGCTTTTTATTGAATTGCTTGTATTTATATATAACTGTTGAAAAGCTATGATTCAGTCATTGTATCATGGCTTTTATATTTAATGGAAAAGAATGGCGGTAAAACTAATCTGGTAAGTTGCTTTGAAAAAACTAAATTGAAAACGTGATATTAAACTTAGGTTTTTTGTGGTGACCTTAGGAATAAAATAGTGCGCAAAGCAGCATTTATTGGGACTATTTAGTTAACTGCGTTTTCTCAAGTTTGATCCTCTTAATGAGAGGTAATCGTTATTAATTCATTATTCCTTTGTCATTGTTTATGGAAATATCTAACATACTTAATAATTGCTTTGTTAGCAATATGGTTACCAAATACCCCCGAAAAACAACAAATTATCCCAACATTCGTTTTTTGGTTTTATTACGGTATATTGTATGTAGTAAACAATATGTATTCTGTCGAAATGGGGCCTAGTTTTGATATATTGTGCATGAATTGAATAATCATTTATAAGTATAACTATCTGTGATTATAGTTGACGAGTGGCGGTTATGCTTTTTGAACATGTTGGACAAATGTTTTTTGGATATTTTATGTGAAATTCTTTCGCCAGTTTGAATTTTGAATGATTTTGGTGTTTACCAAGAAATTCGTACAACATAGATATTAGATTTAGAATTAATGTAGTTCACGGCGAAATGCAGTTTTGATACTAACTGATTAATTGGTTTTTTAATGGCATATATTCATGAAAGTATTATTGTCTTGACTAGATACACCTAAAATCATACCAAATACACCATAATTGGTTATAATTAATAAATAATGGTAAAATTATCACAAAGAAATGATTGTAAGATCAAATTTAATATGTAATTCATTTGCAACTTAACCGTAAATGCTGTTTATCGATAGTTGAAGTATAGTGATATGAAAATTATATTGTGGTTGGATTTAACTTTAAAACTATAGCAGGAAACAATTTTGGAAAATACAAAAGCATAAAAGCGATATGTACATATTCATGAAATTGACTACAAATGCGCCTGGCTTTTAAGGTAGGGGCGCTCATTCTAAAGGATGTTAGGTTGATCGGCTTTATTCAATCTGGTTAATAATCGCAAGTATAGTTGTTCTAAAAGAAAAGGGAGAAAAAGAAAATGCGAAAACAAACTTTATTATTAGAAGAGTTGTGTAAAACGTCAGACTTAGAGAAGATCCAAGTTTACATAAATAAAATTATGAGTATTAGGGGCTTCAACTCGCAAAGCCCTCAAGATAAGATGCTGTTATTAGTTGAGGAGGTAGGAGAACTTGCGAAAGCTCTTCGAAAGGTTGAGGCAGGGTTGCCTATTGACTATAACAGAATATGCAATTATGATACGGTAGAGAGCGAAATAGCGGATATATTTATTGTATTGCTGTCACTTTGTGACGTATTGGGTATTGATTTATTTAATGCATTTATCGAAAAGGAACGTGAAAATGGTACTCGAAAATGGGCACATTGATTTGACTCCACGGCAAGCTTTGCTAGTTTTGTGGAATGCACTATTAAGTCAATCACAGGATGCCAATTTAACTTTGAATAACACCATTTTACTAATGGAGCGTCTTCGCATTCTCGATGGAAATTTCCAAATTAGCAAAATTAGTTATAATCAGTTGTACAATGCGATGATTATAAAACCTATGATTCATAGGTTTTATAATCAGATGACCCAAAACATATATTATAGTATTTTAAAAATAGAGAGCCATTTTTCGGGCGATCCGAGTCGTATATTCGATTCTTCAAATGAAAGTCAAATTAAAAGTAATTTGATGATTTTTAGAGGTATTGGTATGCATAAGGCAGAAATAGCTACTACTGTTGTGAAATTATATCAAACAGGAAAAAAGTCAAATGCGAATTCTATAAAACGGTGCGCAAAAAGTTGCCCCTCATTAATAAGCACGCTGAACTTAGAATTTTGTCTATTGGACAAAGTGGGTGAATTGGGGTGAAATAATGATTAATAAAGTGTTTTTTGATATAACCAAGTATTGCAATGCTTCTTGCGTATATTGTTTTACAGATTCTATAAAATTTGGTTCTGATAGTATTAATGAAATGTCTTGTTATAATATTAAAAATATGATTGATGAATTGGTGGACTGTGGTGTTAAAAATTTGTCAATTGGTGGAGGAGAACCGTTTTTACGTGATGTGTGCGATATTGCGGATTATATAGGAACTAGATTGAAGTTGTCAATTACTACTAATGGCACTATTTTAAATGAAAAAATCATTGATTGTTTGGTGCGAAACAATATAAAAGTTACCGTTAGTATTGATACGTTAAATCAAGAAATATCAGAATTATGCCGTAAAGGCATTTCTGTTAAAACTGTTCAAAATAATATTAGATTATTATTACGAGAACCTAAAATTCGCGAAAATTTGTCTGTACGAACCACGGTATCCAAATACAATATCGATTGCTTGTTTGATATAGTAGATTTTTGTGAAGAAAACAACATAAAAGAAATGAAAATCAACTCAGTTAATAATTTTGGGAGAGCTAAACTTGCAAGTTTGACACCGGATTTTGAATATTTTATGGTAACTTTAGATAAGATTGTATGTTATTGTAAAGCGGAAAATGTAACCACTAAAATTTCTTTGCCCATTGAAAAGTATTTAAACGGAGAAAAAAGAGATTGTTCATTGGGAAATGAATCTCTATATATTGATTCACGAGGAGATGTTTATCCGTGCGCATTTTGTGAAGGCAATTTGTATTTGGGAAATGTAATGGAAGAAAAGTTTTGCGATATTATAGCAAAGAAATGGTCTCATTCAAACAAAGTATGCAAAGTTTGCCCAATTCATAGATATGAAACTTATTCTCCCCTAACGGTTTGAATTATTAGACTAGAAATGAATACCCGCATCTAAATATAATAGGAGGGCTGATGAAATGAAAAATGCATCCAAAAAGCACATCAAATCTTTAGGCGATTTGCATATGTAAAAATGATTGGTCAAATCAATTAGATCTATAAGGCGTTATCTGGATAATAGATGCGGGTTTACCATTTAACATCGTAGGCTATGGTTTTATCAGTGGTTCGAAATATGTAGCGAAAATAGGAGGTAATATAATAATGAATTGTAGATTTAAATTGACTAAAGAGTTTTTTGGGGGAATAATACATGATACGGAAACAAAAAAGAATATATATATTGATAGAGATGCGTATATAGTAATTGACTCTATTTTAAAAAATACGATGCAGCCTTTATGTGGAGAGCGGGCTCATGTGGTAGAAATAATTGGTGAACTTTTAGAGCTAGGTATATTGGCGACAAGTATTGAAGTAGTGAATAGCGGAGATCATGAATATATTGATCATTTAACCGCCCCTTTTCGCGTTTTTTATGATATAACATACGCGTGCAATTTGCGTTGTAAACATTGTTTTACTGAATCTGGAATTCGAAAAGAGGATGAATTATCTTGGGAAGAAAAGTTAAAATTGATTACGGAAATCAAAAAAATGGGAATTACTCGTATCTCAATAGCGGGTGGAGAACCATTAACTAGTCCAGATTTAATACCATTTTTGAGTAAATGCAAGGAAGAAAATATTGGTGTATCGGTTACTACTAATGGTACATTATTAAATATTGGTGTTATAAAACAATTGAATGATATGAATCTAAAAAATTTTACGGTTAGTCTTGATGGAGGATCACCAGATAGCAATGATTTAATAAGAGGAAATGGCGCATATGAGCAAACGATTAATGGATTATCACTTTTGAAAAAATATTATAAACATTCATATGCGATCAAAGCAACATTAATGAAAACAAATATAAGCGAAATAAAGGACATTATTGATACAGCTATAAAATATAAGTGTAAGACTGTAAAGTTTAATTGTGTAAGAATTGATGGACGAGCAAAACAGTGTCCTGAATCTATTTCATTAAGTTCTGAAGAGTATATTAACGTGGTAGAGCATATAGAAACATTGAAGGAGCGATATCGTGGGAAAGTGCAAATTAAGGGACCTTTAAATGTGTTTTGTGAAGAACCGTATGATTATATAGAGGAGCTGGGCTTTGGATGTTTTGCTGGTAAGGAAAGTATTTGCATAAATCCAATTGGAGATATAAAACCCTGCTCTCATTTCCCGGAAGAATTTATTTGTGGGAATATAAAGGAGGTTTCGTTATCCGAAGTGTGGCATAATAGTAATATTTTGAAGGCTTTTAGGAATTTCAACGGCAATGACAAATGTAATACATGTAAAAAGTATGATAAATGTAGAGCAGGGTGCAGATTTAGAGCTTTTCAAGCTGGGGACATCAACGGGATTGATCCTTACTGTTACTTGAACAATGAAGAACAATGAATAAGTTGCCAAGAGGGAAAGTGATAGCGTTTTCTGGAATTGATGGATCTGGGAAATCTACTATGTGTGAGTTGGTATATCAATACTATAAAAATATTATTCCATCGATTATGTTAAGCGGTTTTGAAGAACGCATATTCACAGGCGAATTAGAACGCATATCTCTAAAGATGAATTGCAGTACTCGTGATTTATTTTCAGATTACATACGTAATATTGCTTGGATGAGTGATTTATCGTTTACTGCGTTGGAGCGAATTGTGCCGCTAATAAATAGTGGTACAACTGTGTTTGTTGATAGGTATCAATTATGCGCAAAAGTTTATTCATTAGCAACGACAACGCAACATATTACTAAGTTATTTCCTTTATATTCGTGCTTACCAATGCCGGATGTGTGTATATACCTATCAATAGATCCTAAAGTTGCTGTAGAAAGGATAAGAAAAAGGGGTGAAATTATAGCGTATTATGAGAATGAAATTGGGTTGTTAAAAATTAGGAATATGTATGAGTCGATAATACCTTCAGAGCCGTATAGTGTGATAACGATTGACGCAGCTCGCCCAGTTGCTGATATTTTTCCTGAAGTAGTAGATATTATAAATAAGGTTTTATATTCCTAATTTTTGACATCAGCATAGCATCATCATGAAACTATAAAGTAGGACTTAATCTAAAGAATATACTACAGGAGAGAGATACCTTTCGCGCGTATAAATGATTCTTTCTCGCTCGTGTATTTACTTCAAAAATTCAAAACAAATAACAAATTTGCCTCGAGGTGGTCGTTTTTGCGCCCACCTCGCTTTTTATGTATTGCATTCCTGTTTCTGTTTGTATATAATAAAGCCACTCCGAAAGCAAAGTGCTTCCGATAGAAAAGAGAGGCTAATAATATGCGTTCTAAAAGCCCCGAACTGATGAACGAAATACGCGAATTTGCAGAGAGCTATTGCTTAACACATAACTGTTCACCCCCTACCACAGAGATTGCAGACGGTGTTGGTATTGCCAGAGGCACAGCATATAAGTATCTCGTAGCAATGAACGACCAAGGACTCATCAGATATGACGGACGAAATATTGTGACGCCTTTAATAGAAAAACTTGAGTCCACTCACTTAAGTGTTCCTGTTTGCGGAAGCATTCCTTGCGGCACCCCGACTGAAGAGATAGAACACATCGAGAGCATTGTTGCACTTCCCACGGCAATATTCGGCTCCGGTGAATTGTTCATCCTGATGGCTCATGGGGATTCTATGGTCGATACAGGCATTGATGACGGAGACCTGGTCGTAATTAAGAAACAACCTACCGCAAGAGAAGGAGATATCGTTGCTGCCTTGGTAGACAATGAAAGTACTCTTAAACGCTTTTACGTGGATAAAGAAAGCCATACTGTAATACTGAGGGCAGAGAACAAGAACTACAAAGACATAGTATGCAGAACTTGCAGTATTCAGGGGGTAGCTCAGCACATCATAAAGAAACTGTAGCATCCCCGACAAATAATGAGGGGGAATACAATTGAAATCGTTGTTTCAGAACAATGAGATATTGGAAATAGCCGAGAATCTGGTGCGAAAGCTGGGGAATGTGACCACTATGGAAAAGGTGGATATAGACAGGATCGCAACCGAACTTTTCGGCATGAATGTAATATATGAAAAAATTGCAGAGGATGACAGGGATAAGATTGCGTGCACATCAAACGGAATAGATCCGCTTGTTGTATTTCGCGATGGAAGACGCCAACAGATAGTGTTTCCGTGTAAAACCATTATCCTTGATGAATATCTGCAGCGACCGGGTCAAGACAATTATCGTAGGTACGTTCTTGGCCATGAACTCGGCCATGTTATCCTGGGACGTATTGATCCCAGGCATAATGCAATGTGCTTTAACCGAGTGCTTGATGGGGAACGGGAATACAGCCTTGACGAGCTGAGAGAGCGAATGAATATTGGCGAGAGCCAGGCGAATTTTGTGTCTTGTGCTCTTCTGTTGCCTGAGTTTATTCTGTTAAATGCATTGAATAAATACAACGAAGGGAAAAAGATCATTGTATACGGAGATACCGTGGTTACGCCCACAACCAGGATCTGCTTGGAGCGAATGGCGGATATGCTGGGCGTTACATACAAGATGCTGTTTATAGAACTTCGTAAGCACAAATTGATAGAAGAACGAGAACTCAGCGAATATATCTCGGTACAAGTACTGAATGAAGGCGGTGATGTTAGTGACCGGTAAAATCACCAAAAGATTTGATATGGCTCCGCTGTCTCCGGATATACAGGAGAAAGTAGAATGCTCTGAAAGGGAAAGTCAGAAGCTGTCCCTTCGGAGTGTACACTGCCCATTGTGCCACTTTACGGTAGGAAAGGTGTTTTCGGATGCCATTGGACATATTAAAATCAAATGTCCAAAATGCAAGTGTGAGAAACCACTAAACCTCGCTTACTTCCGCCGAGCTAAAGGCGCATACAAATTGAAGCGCAAATACTATGGCGAAATGTATGACGATTAAAAACTGAATAGTATACGACTTTAAATCGCGTATGCGGAGCCGATCATCAGATCGAGACTGCCCTAGCACCGTATGAAGCCGGAATGGATAACAGGTTAGTTATAACTGTTTAATGATTCCGATTTCTGCGGTGCTTTTTTGTTGCCCACATATGCTTTATACGATGAAGAGAGTCCTTTCTGCGGCACCCCCGCGGAAAGGACTTTTTATGTGTAATTATTGGCAAGCGTTCATTGCCGGTTATCCGTAGTTTTCAAAGTTTACCCACTAAGCCAAACAAAACTTTGAAAACTGCGGAGAGAAACAAATGAACAATATTTATTTAGTGAAAGAAAACCCCATATGCAGAGAAACAGATATCAAATGGATAGAAATGGATCAAAGATCCTTTTTGGACTTTATACATAGCCCTGCTGCAGCAGGCAGGTATTTTGTAAGACTTCCGAGGGATCTCTCGGGAGAAGGACCTAACGTTATATATGAAACAGATTTTGAAACGTATCTAGCGTGGCGCAAAGAAAAACGACATATACAGTATCTGAGAGATTGCGAGAGCGAGAGTGGCTATCAGCTCATTTCATATAACGCTATTGACCCAACGGAAGATTGCTATGGAGAGGAGCTTATCCACGATGAATCGGATGTGTTTGAAGAGGCGTTGCAGGTAATAAACAATGAACTGTTACGCAAGCTGTGGAAGCTGCTCTCTGATGATGAGCAATGGCTGTTGACAGAGCTTGTTATCAAGGGAAGAACAGATAGAGCGTTGAGCGCTGAGACCGGCATTCATCACGGAACGCTGAATTACAGAAAAAGAGCAATACTCAAAAAACTAAGAAAATATTTTGAATGAGGGTTTAGCCGAATTCAAAAAAAGTGTGCAAGGAAAAGCGAGAGGCTCCAAAAGCCTCTTTGCTCCTTGACAATTGAATACTCGTGTTTCGGAGTACCGAAACCTTACGTGTAGCGACAAGAGCGAAGCCGCCATGACCGTCGAAGGACGAGAGCGATCAACTTTGGCTCGGAACCTATCTGTGGTAGATAGTATTGCGATGAGGCGTAAGGGAATAATGATACTTCTGTGAGAACAGCTCGCCGGCGGGCGGGAAAGGTAAGCTGACGTTTGGAACAGAACTTTCGGCATCCTTTATGTTGCTTTGTTACCGCAAAGCATCTCCGAGATGCACCCAAGATATGTATTAAAACCCAGAAATGGGTGGCAGAACTAATGCGGCAGAAAGTACGCTTTCTGCCGTACCATTGTGCCACTCATTTAGCAAGATGAATAACGAAATAAGATGGAGATTGTAAAATGAAGAAAACAAATAAAATTACCCTAGACATGTTCGAGGGAAGAAATCCCGCAGAACAGATGCTTACATATATTTTTAAGGAAGTAATGCCCCAAGAGGGATATAGATTAAGAAAGAGTCAGTTGGCACTCGCCAAGAAGATACTGTCAACTTTGATGCACGGTAGAACCGCATTGTGCGAAGCTGAGGTGGGTACCGGAAAAACTCACGCGTATCTTATAGCATCTCTTATATATAGGATGTATTTAAAAAATGAACATGAAAAGGGAAGGGGGATAACTGAAGCGAAACACAAAAGGCCGATCACCATTGCTACGGCAAGTATCAGTCTGCAGAAGTCTATCGTAGATGATTATATCCCTGCAATATCAAATATGCTTGAAAAGCACGGTATCATAGATAAGCCTTTGGCATACGTTGTGCGCAAAGGAAAAGAACACTATATCTGTGATATGCGTTTAGTGGGATATGCCAATTCACTTGAAGAACGCGATGAGAGCACTGTTTCCACACTTGAAAAGATAAGAACATACGGCTGGAAGAATATAGATCTTGGTAACGTATCCAATTTGAATAAGTATGCTAAATCAATGATCTGTGTTCCGCAGACATGTTCCGGTGAATTCTGTAAAATGCACGGCAAATGCAGATACAGTAAACTGAAGGAGTACTTCGACAGCGAGGATATAGATATTCAGATTACTAACCTTAACTACTACTTAGCAGATGCTATCCGACGCGGTGAGAATTTGACACCTTTGCTTAGAGATCCCTGTGCGCTTATTTTTGACGAGGCTCATCTGTTGGTGGGCGTTGCACGTTCTATGTACGGCAAGTCTTTTCAAAACACTACCATAAATAAGATAAGTGAGTATGTCCAGGATCTGCACATAACCAATTCGCGCCTGAGTATGATTCTGTATGACGATAGTGAAAAGCTGAAGGAGCTGAATGACAAGTTCTTCTCTTTGGTGGTGAAGAAAGCAAGAGAAAATGCTATGGATGAAGACGCAGAGCGTTACGCTGTATCCATACACAGTCACACGCTACGCGGCTATTTGTTTTCACTGAAGCAACTTCTCGAAAAGATAGCGAATGAGCTTAGGTGCGAGATGAACATCAGTGAGCGTTCGGTAAGAAAGGCGAAGTATGTTGGAAGGCTCTGCCGTATGACGTCGCAGAAGATAGAATGGATGCTGAGCGCACGTGACTTGATCTTTTGGCTTGATTACCCCAAAGCAACTCAAAAGACGAGCAATCAGATGTCCATATGCGGTATGCCCAAGAACATCCCTGATCTTCTGTATGCAAACGTGTGGTCATCGGCTACCCCCAAGGTTCTTACCTCCGGTACGCTGTCTATTGGCGGAGACTTCACTCACACCAAGAAAATGACTGGCATAAATCTGCTTGCTCAAAACAGAGTTGTGGAGTGTACGTATGAATCACCATTTGATTATGAGTTAAATACGGTTATGTATTTCTCTGAGAATGTTCCTTTTCCAAATGGCAAGGACAAAGAATATATTAATGGTCTGGCAGACGAACTGGAGCGCCTTATCCGAACAACACACGGCCATACGTTAGTGCTGTTCACTTCTTACAGGACTATGGATATTACCTACGGCATAATTAAAGAGCGTATTCCGGACATCCCTATAATGATGATGTCTAAGGGAAATTTGATTGGTATTAAGGAATACCGTGAAAGTGGAAATGGAGTTTTATTTGCTACGGGTAGCTGTTGGGAAGGCATAGACATACCGGGAGATATATTGTCTTCTCTCATTATAGTGAAGTTGCCTTTCCCTACGCCCGATCCGATTCTTGATTATGAAAAGTCGCTTTACTCTTCCGAGGAGGATTTTAAGAATCATGTGGTGGTTCCTCAGATGCAGATAAAGATCAAGCAGGGATGCGGCAGGCTTATCCGAACCGAAAAGGATCAGGGTGTAATAAGCATTCTTGACTCCAGGTGCAGACCGGGAGGAAAGTATTATGATGATGTTATGCGCGCGGTACGCAGCGGAAAGAAAACATCTGACATAAAGACCGTTAGAGCCTTTATTGAAAAAGTTAAGACACCTGACTATTTTGCGTGAGGTGTCTTGATGAAGATGGTATACATTTTTGGCGAGCCCATATTGATTGATATGGTTTGTGGTAGAATCGTTGTGATACGCTTTGTTGGCACTTCCAATCCCCCAATCATGATGAAGGTTTTTAGGTGATGAGAATGTTGTCAATTTGTTTTTTATGAATTGAAAATACATAAAATCAGCATTTTCTTTGCATTTTGACACAATTTTTGCAACTTTTTAATGAGAAACTGCAAAAATCAGCATATATTTCTTCAAATAAATGGTCGTGCATTATTGTAGAAATGCGAATTTTATGGCATAATATTAAAGAAATTTAATGATAAATAAAAAATTTCAATAAATTTCGAAAAACTAATGCATTTTTTGCAGATTTAGTGTATAATGTTAGTGGAATAGTGTAGATGATGTACATTGTTTCGGTGAAGCTAGCTAAGCAGACAGTAAGGAGGTGTGTATAGTGGCTACTTCAAGTATTTTTGCTCATGTTGAAATAACTGATCCTAAGAAAGCCGAATTGTTCGTATCTGCCTTGACAGAATCCGAGATGGCACAGTCGAAGAAGCATACAGCACCGGCCATCTCTGTTATGAAAGATAAGGATGACATCCGTAAGTTAATGGCGAAGAGGATCTCGTTGAAATGAATGCCTACACAACAGTAAACATTCTTGACATGATCGAAGCAATCGGAGAGGATGGAGTAAATCTAATTCTCTCCGATTTTTCTTGTCCTTTGAACGGCGAAATAGAGCATTTTGTAAAAGATAATGCGGTTGACTTTGCTAAAAGGAAGTTGTCTGTTACCTATTTGGTGATGGATGATCAAGGCAATTTGGTTGCAATTTTTGCACTTACACATAAAGCTGTTAGGATTGGGTGCAGGGGATTATCGGTAACAGCGCAAAAGAAACTTGGCAGATTTGCACAACTCGACGATGATACGGATAGTTATACGGTATCAGCATTTTTGATTGCTCAGTTTGGCAAGAATTATTCGGATAGTGTGAATGAATCTTTGAGCGGAGATATTTTGATGGAAACTGCGTTGAACATTTTATCTTCTGTTCAACATGATATAGGTGGCGGTGTTGTATATTTGGAATGTGAGGACAAGCCCCCACTGTTGTCATTTTATAAGAACGAAAACAATTGTTTTCGGGAATTCGGTGAAAGATATGCCACAGAGGATGATACGAAGTACATACAGTTGCTGAGATTCCTTTAGTTCTGACTTACCATAACTAATATATGACCCGATAGAAAGAAGCGGCTAGATGGCGTTTCTTGCTATCGGGATTTATCTTTGTGGAGAAAAATATATTATGGTAATGATAAGATGATTTGATTGAGCTTAGAGAGTTATATATTCGATCCATTATATGAATACAAAATAATGTGATAAAACTTGTGTTATTACACAATATGTGGTATAATATGGAAAAAACCAAGGAGTTAATGAAGATGGACGAATACAAGAAACTGGAGTCTACCGTTAGAGATGTTTACGGTAAAGTAGTGTGGTCTCACAAAATACAAGAAAAACAGGCGGACATATATTCTAAAAAATATCGCGGAATGGAAAAACTGCGAATCCTATCGTCAGCTATCACGTCAGCAGGAATTTTAGCGGTTATTTTTCATGATGAACTTTGGTTAAAGATAGGTTCATCCATAATTTCATTGATAGCAATATTTATAAGTTCTTTCTTTAAGTCTTTTGATTTACACTCTATGGTTGCCCAACACCAAACAGCAGCAAATAGCCTTTTACCGCTACGTGACGAGTTTCAATTATTAATTCTGAGAATAAACCTCAAAATTGATAGTGTTGCGGCAATATATGAAGATTTTGAAGAAGTTATGCATCGCCTTCATGTTGTATATTCTGAAGTCCCCCGTACTTCAGATGAAGCAGTTAAAGCGGCAAGAATAGCCCTAAATGTTACGAAAGATAACACTTTGACTGATGATGAAATAGACAGTTTCTTGCCGATCGAATTAAGGAAGAATAAAAACAATTAATATCCAAACCCTAAGGAGAATAAATGACAATTTTTGAGGCCTTCGATTCATATTGCGAAGAAATTAAACTTGACAATTTAGATGATATGCAAACTACCGCAGGCGAAATTGCAAAAAAACTTAATAAGCATTATTATGATTTAGATAAGGATAGCTCTTCACATTTATATATAGTGGGATCGGTAGGACGAAATACCGCCGTTAAAGGGAGCAGCGATCTTGATATTCTTTTTGATCTTCCGAATGACGTTTATAAAAAGTATGACGCATATACCTCAAACGGTCAATCTTCTCTTTTGCAAGAGATAAAAAACGTGCTTGAAGAACGGTATCCCAACACTAAAATGCGTGGTGACGGACAAGTAGTAGTAATCGAGTTTCAAAAATATACTGTTGAGCTAGTTCCAGGCTTCAAGCAAAGTGATGATCGTTTTAAATACCCGGACACTCACGATGGTGGTTCCTGGAAATATACAGATCCTCTTAGTGAACAAGAAGAATGTGCTTCTTGCAATTCATCATCAAATGGAGTGTACTATGACTTTTGTCACTTGATTCGCTGCTGGAAAAACAATATCGGTGTACCTTTCGGGGGATTGCTCATTGACACCTTGGTATATAATCACTTCAAGGATAAAGAATATTATTCAGACGCAACATATGACGATTATGCTTTAATTCTTCTGAATCTCTTTGAATACTTAAGAAACCTCGACATAGAGCAGACGTACTGGTTTGCAGTTGGCAGTAATCAGCATGTGTATAACACCAATTTAGGTTCTTTTATTAATAAAGCAAATGATGCATATCTAGAACTAGATAAAGCAATCACTGATGCTTCTGGAATAGAAGATGTTTTGCAAAATCTATTCGGTTCAGATGTTTTCATCGACGAAACTGATTCAAGTGTGGTTGAACTATCTGAATATACATACAACGATACGGAAGAATATATTGAAAATATTTGTCCTGTCGATATTCAATTCTCTTTGGTAATTGACTGTAAAGTATCTCAAGACGGATGGCAAGATTTTTTCTTACTCCAATATTTAAAAAAAGGAGGATGGCTAAATCGCAGAAAAAGTCTCGACTTCTTTATTAAATCTACAAATTGTCCAGAGCCGTATTCGATATATTGGAAGGTGCGCAATATCGGAATGGAAGCAGTACGGCGCAATTGTATTCGTGGCCAAGTGGTGAGAACCAATAATTCTCACAAAAAAGAATCTACCAGTTTTTATGGCCCGCATTATGTTGAGTGTTATTTAGTGAAAAATAACATTTGCGTAGCGAGAGATAGAATAAAGGTTCCTATATCTTGAAAAGATAGAATCTATTCGGTTCTTTTTAATACAAATACGAATTGTTGGTTTGATCGTTTTTTTGAATTGTTGGTGATGCAACTGATTTTGGTTCACATATGGCAAAGAATCAAAAGTTCGGGAAGGAGAATATTATGTATGAGATTATAAAAGACTTACTGATAGGTTTAGTCTCTGGAGCTCTTTCGAGTTTCATTATTACAGTTTGTTGGCACAATAAAACAACTCGAATTAATGAAAAGATAGAAGATGCAAGACTCAAATCTCAATACATAAAAGACTTTTCGGATGATATACAGTCTTTATGTCGTTATTTGGACAGATTGAGGTTGGAGTTGAGTTTCTCTGATTCCGAGTATAAAAATCAAATTATTTTGCGACTTCTTGAGGCACGGCCTATTACCTCAGCATTTAAGCATGGCATGAATGCGGATGGCTTGAAAGTGCTTGAGGATTTACGCAAAACAACGTTGGATATTGAAGAATTAGCAAAAAAGAACACTTTAGACAAGGATCAGTGCGTGATACATAGTAGCAAGTTATTTAAGTTTGAATTGGATTTATTGAAGAGACAAACTGAGTTTAGAACTCCTTGGGATGATTATAAAAATCACAATAGTTAGTGTATGAATACAATCTATACCAGTATGTAATAGGGTTTTGTTAACATACGAGATGCGGTGTTTAAGTTTACTAAGCAAGCCATTGAAACTGAAAAACGGTTTCAATGGCTTTATTATTTCAGTTGTGATGCAGATGTTCTTGGACTATATGGATATGTTACCAAAGCTGTCAGCCTAGTGGTAATTAATCGCACAATGTTGAGTTGTTGTTTACTAAACATATGGACTTGCTCCCGAGTGTCTAGAAGTTACTTTGCTAAATATCACACGTAAAATAGCTTGAAGGAGAGTTATAATGAGATTAACTTATGAATATGGGAAACCCGTACTTTTAGATAGAATTAACGGAGCTGATATTACGATTCGTTTTTCAGACCAGTCGCCATCGGTGGTTAAAGATAATATCTTGGAAATCCTTACATCATGTTATGAGCAGCGAGTGCAAAACGTTTTGGGTGCGAACGATATAACTAATTAAGTAGGTTGCCTGATGCACGTTTATTACTAGCGATTCGTTACAGACGGGAATAGTGGCTACAAGGTGTATGGGTAAGAACAATGCTTAGAATGCTAAAAGCGGCAAATGATAAGCATTAGCGCTGGACTTGTAAACTTGGTTATGGTATAATGCTGATGAAACCAACGTTCATTGAAAACTGAATAATCAAACGGCGTAATCTTGTACACCAAACTAAGTTAAATGTATGAGAGGACGCATAACATGGAAATAGCTTATTGTTTATACAGAGTATCTACTAAAAAACAAGTTGACAAAGAAGGCAACGACATACCTATGCAGAAAACTGCATGCAGGGAATTTGCGGAGCGGATGAATTGGACTATCGGAAAAGAGTATGAGGAAAAGGGTGTATCCGGTTTCAAGGTTTCTGCCAGTGACCGAGATGCCATTCAGGACTTAAAAGAAGCAGCACTTCGAAAGGAGTTTTCAATATTGCTTGTATTTATGTTTGACAGAATCGGACGAATTGATGACGAAACGCCTTTCGTTGTAGAGTGGTTCGCTAAGCATGGAGTTCAGGTGTGGAGCGTCAAAGAAGGAGAGCAACGTTTTGAAAGTCATACCGATAAACTCACAAACTACATACGCTTTTGGCAGGCATCGGGAGAAAGTGAAAAGACTTCGATGCGTATCAAAACCCGAATGCGGCAGCTGACGCTTGACGGACAGTATACAGGTGGGACATTACCCTATGGATACAAGCTTGTTAAAACAGGCAGAGTTAATAAAAAGGGATATGAAATTCATGACCTTGCCGTTGATCCAATGGAAGCTGAAATGATTCGAGAGATTTTCAGAATGACTATTCGTGACGGATATGGTTCTCATCGAATGGCAACATACTTAAACAATATGGGCTTGCGAACACATCGCGGTACAAAGTTTCAAAGCAATACGATAATCCGTATTTTAAAGAATCCAATGTACTGCGGTTATCTGCGAGCGGGCGATGTAACATCACCGCAATTGATGAATTTAAAAATCATTGATGAGGCAGATTTTGAAAGAGCCCAGGAGATCATAAAGCAACGTGATGCGAAGAATCGAGAGAAGAGCCAAATCGCATTATCTACCAAAGGAAAAGGAATGCTCTCCGGTAATATTTTTTGCGCACACTGTGGCGGCAGACTAACGACGACTAGATACAGAGATAAGTACGTTAGAAAAGATGGATCGGTATATGAGATCGATCAAATCAAATATTCCTGTTATCATAATGCACGCAAACTGTGTAAGTGCGATGGGCAAGCGACCTATCAAGCGGAAAGAGTTGATGATATAGTATCTCAGTTTATGCTACGATTGTTTCAAGGGTTAAAGGGTGCTCCTGAAGAGGAACGCCTGAGAAAGATATATAGAAACAAGATGGCGAGCAATGAGGCTCATATCAAGAAACTTGAAATTCAGATTGAAAAAGATAAGAAGCAACTTGGAATATTAAAGTCTGAGATCGCTAATTGTCTTATAGGAGTAAGTTCATTTACGCAGGAAGATCTTGCCGATGCAATGAACTCGTTGCGCACTCGTATTTCCGAATCGGAATCACAAATAGAACAGCTGAAAAAAGACGAATCTGATCAAAGACTGGCAATGGAGAGAATCATGCCGGAATTTAATCAATTCAAAAGTTGGGCGGAGGAATTCGAGAATGCAACACTGGAACAGAAGAAAATGATTGCATGTCAACTGTTTAAACGAATAGAGGTGGGCAGAGATTATAAGATCAACTTCGAAATGAATCTGTCATACCGTGAATTTTGTTCCGAATGGAGCGCAGTAGTTGATATTATTGATAAAGTCGGATAATTGTTGAACGACTTATAATAGATGTGTTATACTGATTGATTATTTTTACCCTTACGGTTGATAAGCGTCACGCTTGCAGAGCGCATGACTGTTAATCATGATGTCGCTGGTTCGAGCCCAGCAGGGGGAGCCAAAGCCCCAAGGACGATAAGTTCTTGGGGCTTACTTCTTACCTATTACCTCTTCACTCTTACCTCAAAAGTCCTTGGGGCTTTGGGAAGTAATAAGTAAGAAGTAATAGGTAATAAGTGTTGCGGCTTTGCCGCTTTTATGCTATACTAAACCCAAGGCGGTGATGATATGTCTTTACAAAAGATAGAAATTAATTCTGTTAAAATCATTTTTGATAAAGAGAAAACAAAAGAACATCGCACCGCTATGAATAATCCTTGTGATTGTCAGGATTGTAGAAATTATTGCAAGCACATTGAAAATAATTTTGAACTCGTTGAATTTTTAGGTGGCTTTGGTATTGATTATAATTATACCGAAGAAGTGTTTTCTTGGGATTGGGGAAATGATAAAGATTCTTTGATTCATCACGAAGGTTATTATGGCGTTTTCGGTAAGATAGAAGGCGAAGAATTTGACTTTGAGAAGTTTGGTGTAAAAATTACCTTTCAAAAAGGCGCCACAGTACCGTGTGATAGAACAGGAGAGTATTTTTGGATATGTATTGAAGGTGATTTCCCCTATATCCTTGATGAAGAAAGAGAATTACCTGTTTCTTTGTCCCGCAAAACTCAATTTTTAAATTTCATTGATAAAATAAAAACTATATTCAGGAAAAAGTAAAGAAAATCAGGTTTTTAGACCGGTTCCATTTTGAGTGTCGGTCCCAAAGCCCCAAGGACGATAAGTTCTTGGGGCTTACTTCTTACCTATTACCTCTTCACTCTTACCTTAAAAAGGTCCTTGTGGCTTTGGGAAGTAATAAGTAAGAAGTAAGAGGTAATAAGTATTCTTTGCAAGGCTTTGCCTTGCTCTTTTTGTTTTATAGTGGTATAATTGTTTTGTGAAAGGTGGTAATAATATGGCTGATAGTCCGTTAATTATAAAATCAAAAGAGTTTGCTTTGCAGATAATTAAAGTTTGCAATTTTGTGAAGCAAACAAACCGTGAAAGTGTTCTCACAAACCAACTTATCCGTAGCGGAACAAGTGTCGGTGCAAATATTCGAGAGGCGTTTTATGGTCACGGAACGGCTGATTTTATTGCCAAACTTCAAATTGCGCTTAAAGAATGTTCCGAAAGTGAGTATTGGCTTGAACTTTTAATTGAAAGTGGTTATTACGAAAA
>JAZQCR010000129.1:0-13774 GCA_045546375.1 Eubacteriales bacterium
CCTCATCCACCATTTTGCTACGCAAAACGGTCCCCCTTCCCCATCAGGGAAGGTGCAACGCTGCCTCGATTGCAAGAATTTGTCTTTTCAGGAAGATTTTATTCTTTTTCAAAACGTTGTATATCAATTCTTCTCTTGCATATACTAACATCACCATACGGAGGTGATTTTAATAATGAATAACTGTGCAAACGGCAACTGCCGTACTAACAAGCATATCGAGTGCGAGGTAAAGCAGTGCGCTTACCACGCGAAGAATGAGAATTATTGTTCTTTAGATAAAATCAAGGTTGGCACTCACGAGGCTAACCCCACCGAATGCAAGTGCACTGACTGCGAATCCTTTAAGCTGGGTTAAGATGTCTGTGTACGAAAGCACCGCCTCAAACGAGGCGGTGCTTTTGTGTTTATGATCAATGTTTAACTACGGTAATGCCCGGTAAATAGAATCCGGTCTTCATAGCAAAGATCAATGCGACGTAAGCAATAACCCCTATACCGCCAAGAATAGACAGAATCAAAGTAAGGAAACGAACGGTCTCAATACTAATATGTGTTGCACACGAGATCATATCACATACACCGAAAAGCTTTTTGCGAGTGAAATAAGTATCGAGTTCAAATGACCCGATCTCTCCCATTCCGGTGAGTTTCTTGTTGGACTTAGCTGCAGTAAATCTATAAAAAGGATTGAACTTATTTGAAAAATCGTTGAGCATCTTGAATAGTGACTGCTGATGCGGATCAGACTTCTCGAATAACTTCGCATAAAGATCAAACTCTTTTTCATCCTGTGTCTTAGGCTTTTTTCGATCAACCAAAGTGGTAAGACATTCCCTCAGTTCCTTTGCACCGTCAAAATTGGTATAACGCTTTATCTCGGCCTCCGTTTGGTTCAAAAGTGCAAGATAATCATCATAGTACGCTTCTGCTCCTATCATATTAAGACGGGGTTTTATCACCGCCCAGGTCGTATAATTATCATGAGAGGTGACAGTCGTATCTGAAAAGCATCCGTAGCTGAAGGTATACGCATTATAGGTAGTTCCTGTATATGCCGAACCCTGAGCCGCTGTATATGTGAGTAATATGCGCAGACAGTATGCCTTCACCTTAAGCAGATCTGTACGAAGCACGCTTAAATTAGCTATTCCCAGATATGTACCCAATCCATAGCAATCGTTTACTGCGATATTATCAAGATTTGAGCAAAGATAAGCCAAAAGCTCGTGGATCCTTGTCACTATTAATGAATTGTTATAACATACGGCCAACTGTGAAAAGTAGTATAGTGAAACTTCTCTTAAGAACAGCTTACGTATATTATTAAGCGATCCAAGAGCACGGCGGTACTCTTCGATATAAGAATTATCCCTTTCCGCCAAAAGCTTTAACTCAAGCAAAGCCTCAAAGTATCTGGATCCTGAATAATAATCAAGCGGATAAACCAAATATCCCCTCGTCATCTCGTGAAGCTCTACAAGGCAACCCGGAACTCCCTCTTCCCTTGCACGAGCATAGTATGCTGCGCACAAGGACTCCTCACCGTCTAAAAACTTCTTTTTTGCTGTATCAAGCATCGTAACACTACTATTCATAATGCCC
Organism: Eubacteriales bacterium; assembly: GCA_045546375.1. Lineage (GTDB taxonomy): Bacteria > Bacillota > Clostridia > Oscillospirales > CAG-272 > CAKSEI01. Next base: position 1,606 of record JAZQCR010000129.1, read on the forward strand.
CCCTGAGTTTAATAATATACCATAATGGGATATTATTAATATACCATAACGGTATAATAATGTCAAGAGATAATTTAGTTTGCAAGAGGATGATATGAGGCTAAAAGAATTAAGAAAAGAGCGCGGTATAACACAGTTAAAACTTGCGCTTGACCTCTCAATGAATCAAAATAACATAAGCCGTTATGAAACAGGACGTTTGGAGGCAGACTACGCAACATTAATCAAACTCGCGGACTACTTTCAGGTCTCTATTGACTATCTTCTTGAACGCACCGATAATCCTACATTCTTTAAATAGAATAATATACAAAACCTCCGCCTCTTTTGAGGTGGAGGTTTTGTGTTAGTCAAGCTCTTTTAAGCCTGTATACAGCTCGTAGTATCTTCCCTTTTGCGCGAGAAGATCATCGTGGTCGCCGCGCTCCACGATAACTCCGTTTTCCAGCACCATAATGGCATTGGCGTTACGGACGGTGGAAAGGCGGTGAGCGATGACGAAGGTAGTCCTATCCTTCATCAGGCGATCCATACCGTGCTCTATATGACGCTCGGTACGGGTATCTACAGAGGAAGTGGCTTCATCCAGAACAAGAATCGGTGCTGTAGACAATGCCGCACGGGCGATATTCAGAAGCTGTCTCTGTCCCTGGGACAGATTTGCTCCATCGCCCTCCAGCATGGTATCATAGCCCTTCTCAAGACGCATGATAAAGGAATGTGCGCTGGCGGTCTTCGCCGCTGTGATGACCTCCTCGTCGGTAGCGTCAGGGCGTCCGTAGCGGATATTCTCCATAACGGTACCCGTAAAGAGGTGGGTATCCTGCAGTACCATAGCGATATTACGACGAAGGTGATCGCGGTCGTAGTCACGCAGGTCAACGCCGTCGATAGTGACCTTACCCATATTGATCTCATAGAAGCGGTTAAGCAGATTAGTAATAGTCGTCTTACCTGCACCGGTAGAGCCGACAAAGGCTATCTTCTGACCGGGATGAGCGTAGAGGGATATATCCTTAAGTATAGTCTTATGAGGGTTATAGCCGAAGGTGACGTTCTCGAAGACTACGTCGCCCTTTATGGGTGTGGTGATCCCCTTACTCTCATAGGGCTCGGCAAGAGGCAACAGCTCGCCCTCGTATCCCTCGGGCACCTTGGGGCTGTCCGCCGCCTCGGGGGTAAGATCCATAATGGAGAATACCCTCTCCGCACCTGCAAGAGCCGCAAAGATGGTGGAGGTCTGCTGAGAGATCATATTGATAGGCTGAGAGAAGTGTCTCGAATAGGTACAGAATACAGCGAGATCTCCTATACCGAAGCCTGCGTGAAGGCCTAAAAGACCACCGACACCTGCGGTAAAGGCATAGCAGATATTGGACATATTACCCATTATAGGGCCCATAACACCGCCGAAGAACTGCGCCTTGAACATCTTGTCGCGCATATCCTCGTTAAGAAGTCCGAATTCCTCTACGCAGACCTCTTCGTGGTTAAACACCTTGACTACCTTGGAGCCTGTTACGGACTCCTCGATATATCCGTTTACCGCACCGAGAGCCGCCTGCTGTGCGCCGTAGTATTTGCCGCTTCGCTTGGCGATACTCGTACTTATCAGCATAAATATCGGTATGAATGCAAGGGTGACGAAGGTAAGCCACAGATTCATGCTCACCATCATGATGAAGGTGCCGACGAGGGTCACTACGCCCGAAATAAGACTGACGATAGTGTTATTTATCATCATATCTATATTATCGATATCGTTGGTAAAGCGGCTCATCAGCTCGCCTGTGGTATTATTGTCAAAGAAACGCACGGGCAGGGTCTGCAGCTTTGTGAAAAGATCGTTTCGCAGCTTCTCTATAGAATTCTGCGATACCGTCATCATAAGGCGCGCCTGCAGATAGGTACTGACCGTACCCGCAAGGTATACTACCGCTAAAATTACCAGAATAGTTGCCAGGCTCTTTAGCCTTTCGTCTGGAGGCACAGAGCCGTCAGCTACGGTATCTATAACCGGGCTTAACATATAACCGCCAACAAGAGAGGTAACGGTACTGCACATCATACAAACGATAACCAGTGCGAGGTGAGCTTTATAACGTGATATATAGCTCCATAAACGAAGGATAGTATCCTTGGCATTCTTGGGCTTGCCCTTGGCACGGACGTTTCGCGGGCCTCCTCTGCCGGGCCCACCCGGTCCCGGACCCATTCGGGGTCCCGCTGAAGCGGAGGCGGCGCGGCTATACTGCTTTTGCAGATCCTCTAAGGTTCTTTTATTAGCCATTATTACGCCTCCTTTCCGTCGGTCTGGGAGTAATAGATATCCTGATACTCCTCGTTTGAAGTGAGCAGCTCGTCGTGTGTTCCCACACCCGTGATAGCGCCGTCATCCATTACCACTATCATATCAGCGTCCTTAACAGAGCTGATACGCTGAGCGATGATTATCTTGGTAGAGCCCGAAAGCTCCTCGCGGAAGGCACGGCGTATCTGCGCCTCTGTGGCAGTATCCACAGCACTTGTGGAATCATCGAGGATCAGTATCTTTGGCTTCTTTAAAAGGGCGCGGGCGATACAGAGCCTCTGCTTCTGTCCGCCAGATACGTTGGTTCCTCCCTGCTCAAGGTTAGTAGCATAACCCTCACTGAAGGAGGTGATAAACTTATCCGCCTGGGCGTACTCGGCGGCGGAACGTATCTCCTCTTCGGTAGCATCCTGGTCTCCCCATCGGAGATTCTCCTCTATAGTTCCCGAAAAGAGCACGTTTTTCTGCAAAACCATACCCACGCCTTCGCGGAGATTGTAAAGAGAGTAGTCACGGACGTTGATGCCGTCCACCAGCACCTCGCCCTCGTCGGTATCGTAAAGGCGGGCTATCATAGAAACAAGCGTGGTCTTACCGCATCCCGTGGGACCGATGATGCCCACGGTAGCTCCTGCGGGTATCTTCAGGTCGATATTATCAAGAACCTTTCCCTCGCTGTTCTTATAATAGCGGAAGGAAACACCGCGAAATTCTACTGCGCCTTCGCTCACAAGTGCCTCGGGATGAGCGGCATACGCATCGGATATGTCTACCTTCTCCTCTAAGACCTCTTTAATTCTCTTTGCGGAGGCGAGAGCGCGGCTCATATTCATAAACAGCATAGATACCATCATAAGGGAGAACAGTATCTGTGATATGTAGGTGGTAAATGCGCTGAGCTCGCCCGAGCTCATACCGCCGTCAACCACCATATTACCGCCGAACCAAAGAACGGCGATGGTAGTAGCGTTCATAAAGAAATTCACCACCGGGGTCATAAAGATTATGACCGACATAGCGTCCATACCGCTTTTTTTAAGGGCGGCGTTGGCAGAGCCGAATTTATCAACCTCGTAGCCCTCGCGCACGAAGCTCTTAACTACGCGGACGTTGGTGATGTTCTCCTGCACGGTGGAGTTAAGATCGTCAAGGCGCCCCTGTACCTGCTGAAAGCGGGAAAAACCGTTCACGATAAAGAAGGCTATTACCGCTACCATAATAGGTATGGTAATGGCAAGAACGGACGTCAAGGTGGGATTTACGGTTATTGCCATAATGATCGCACCGATAAGCATACCCGGTGAGCGCAGAGCCATACGGAGCATCATATTGACGAAGTTCTGCATCTGGGTCACGTCGTTAGTTAAACGTGTCACGAGAGAGCCCGTAGAGAACTTATCTATATTACCGAAGGAAAACCTCTGTACCTTACGAAAGGTATCAGCGCGCAGGTCGGTTGCAAAATAGACCGACGCCTTTGCGCCGAAGTAAGCTCCGCCCACACCGCCTACCATCATAAGCAGTGCAGTGAATATCAGGCCTACCATCATAGCGATAATAAAAGGGGAGCCCTCTCCGATAACGCCGTAAAGCCATTCGACCCAAGCAGGTGCATCCTTGCCCGATACGCCATAGTCGATTATGTATGCCAAAAGCTTCGGCATAAAGAGCTCGCCTATGACCTCGATGATCATACAGATAGGGCCAAGTATAAAATAAGGCAAATAAGGTTTTATATACTTAAACCAAAGCTTCATTTCTTGCACTTGCCTCCGTTTTTGCGACAGCATCTGCGCTGTTTCGGGTCTTCGCCGGTTAAGTTAAAGTATATCTTATCAAGAAGGGTCATAAGGGTCTTTATCTCCTCATCGGTCATGCCCTCTTTAGCCTGAGCGTCCATAGCACGGACCACGCGGCGACTCTCCGCCTCGAACTCCTTACCCTTATCGGTTAGGTATACGCGCATAGCACGCATATCGTTCTCATCGGGAACACGTATGACGTAGCCGTCGTTCTCCATCTTCTGAAGGGTGACGCTGATGGTGGGCGGCTTAAGGCGGGTAGCCTTTGCAAGGTCAAGCTGTGTCATACCCTCTCCGTGAGACAGGTGAAAAAGAAGGTGTCTGTAGCTCTCATTGATGCCGACACTCTCCGCAAGAGTCCTTAACCTGCCGTGAAAAATACGCGATAGATCGTTTATCGCCATAAACGGTTTTCTTTCCATTCTAACCTCCGTTAATTAGTTTACTAACTAACGATTATTATATTCTCTTTTCCGTTAAAAGTCAATATATATTTTTGATGTTAATAAATGTTTCAAATTTGCGTTCTCAGTTCGCGCCGTTCATTGACAGAGGGGCGCACTTTTGGTATAATATAATATGAATAATTATGTAACGGAGCTTACTATGTCTTTATCAAAGCATTTTCTATCTCTTTTCGCAAGAAACAGAAATACCATAATCGTTTTTGCCGTGGGCGTTATACTTTGCACGGCACTTTCCTTCGTCAGCCTTTCACTGTGCGCCCTTGCCCTTTCGGCCCTTTCCGTAGTTTTGATGGTGCTGTACATCAAGCTGATGATAACCGAGCACAAGGCCTACTATCACTTGCTGAAAAACAGATCAGTGCCTGCCCCCTCAAGACTTTTTATCAATTCCGTGATATGTGTAAGCATTGCCTTGATAGTGACGCTGGCTCTCTTCTCCGGATGTATGGGGCTGACCGTACGCGCCGCCCTTGCAACAGACCTTAATGAATTAACCTTCGAGGCGAGGGAACCCCTGACAGAGGAGCAGGAAAAGCTCCTCTCTGAAACCGCTGAAGCCCTTGAAGTCTTCGCAGAGGAGACCGTAAAAAGAGGATATACCTCTCCCGCTCCCTACCTTGCGCTTTTTATAGTCTCCATGGTTTCCACCTTCGTTTCGGTGATCAAGCTCCACACGGCGGTGACCTTCGCTCCGAAATTCAAGATACATCCCTTTGTTACGGTCCTGATCGCCCTTTTTGTCATCGGATTCGTTAATGACTTTATAATTTCACTGTTGACTACCCTCGTTATGGCGGCAGCCCCGGGAATAGGAAATGCCATCAACGAGATCAACTCCTTCCTCTCTGTTTCAGGCACCGAGGAATACTCTGCCGAGTTCATTTACGACATGGCGAAGAACCTACCCTACGCCGCTACACTTGTGAAGGTTACGGTCATCTCTTCCATTTGCTCCATTATAGCCGCGTTTACAAACACGCTTGTTTCCATCACTGTATTAAATAAAGAAAAGTAATATATGGTTTTTGAAAAAGAAAAAATCAAAAAGGCAATAGAAAAATGGCTGAAATTCCTCTTCAACCCGAGGTTGATCCTATGCCTTGCTATCGGTTGGATCATAACTAACGGCTGGTGCTACGCCTTTATCGGCGTTGGGACTCTTTTCGACATTTCATGGATGCTTTATATCGGTGGAGCTTATTTAGCTTTTCTGTGGGTATTGCCCACTCCCGAAAAAATCATCACCGTTATCATTGCTATCTTCTTACTAAAAAGACTCTTCCCAAACGATACCAAGACCTTGGCAGTCCTGCTTGATATGAAAAAGAAGATCAAAGATAAGATAGCAGAGATCAAAGGCAAAGGTGCCGCAAAAAAGGAACTGCGCAAGCAACAGAAAGAGGAGAAAAAGCGGCAAAAGTCAACAAATCCATAATTTAAACTTTTTTCCCAAGAATTTTCGTTTTTCGTATTGACAAAAGTGAAAAAATCAGTATAATATTATCGTTGTCTGCAAAAGCAGGCGATTCGCGAGAGTGGCGGAATTGGTAGACGCGCACGTTTGAGGGGCGTGTGGTTAACACCGTACGGGTTCGATTCCCGTTTCTCGCACCAAAAAGTCGACAAGCAAAGCTTGTCGACTTTTTTATCCATTGCGAAAGCAATGGTATATCACGCGTCAGCGTGTATATCATCAACGCAGTTGCATATCATCAGCCGTAGGCTGTATTATCTTTCGCAATGATGAGATACAACACTACGTGTTGATGATATGCAATTCCTTCGGAATTGATGATATACAACGGCTACGCCGTTGATTTTGCGTTAGTGTGATATATCATTCTCTAAAGGTTCAAATGTATGACTAAGAATTACCTGTTAATCTACTCGGAACAACTTGCTACCGATATAGAATTACTTTGTCGAAGTATCAAAGCTTCATCAAACACCCTTTTTCAGATCCGCAAAAGTTCAAGCAGCGTTTATGCAAACATACGCGAGGCAAATTACGGCCAAAGTAAACCGGATATGCTTTCAAAATTCGAGATTGCGCTCAAAGAATGCACCGAAACAGAAGGGTGGTTACAGTTATTATTTAATACAAACAGCATAGAAGAAGACATATTATAGAAGAAGACATATTTAAAAAGCAACGGAATCTCTGCGGACGAATCAGACGAATACTGATCGCTAGCTGCAAAACACTGAAAGAAAACGCAAAATAATCATCCAAAAGACCTGATACAAGTGCATCAGGTCTTTCTCTGTTATCCAAGTAATCTTTCTATCTCGCCCCTTGTATCGCACATGTACTCGTAAACGGTTCCCCAAAACATCGTTTTCTCAGTGAAATCTATCTCGAAGGCTTCTAACACGTTTTTAGCGATAGTTAATTGAATATTCGATTTTTCAGTTTCTCCCTTTTCTCTGTAATACCTTGCAAGACACATCAGCATATCTATTAAGGTTTCTGCAGAAATGTTTTTCTGCTTATGCGCCGCGACGTACATATCATCTCCGCTGAGAAGCTCTGCTTCAAGGGCTAATTTGCTGAAGTATATCTCGGGTATCCTCTCGAGAGTAGGTTTAATCAAGTCATAGTTGCCGTTTGTTTTATAGCACGTAGCCAATATACGGCAAGCATCATACTTAACAGAATCATCCTTACTGCTTTCTATAAGCATTTTACATAATTCGATCACTTCATCGCTTCTCGTCTCAATATCGAAGGTGTAAAGAAGATTATTCAGTATCACATCATTACCGGGAAAACGCTTTAGGCCTTCACGTAGAATTGCCTCCGCCTTTTCGCTGTCGGTAGAACGGTATTTGTATGCCTCATAGCAAATAGCATCCACTTCTTTTTCCATTTCGAATAAATTAAAGTCGAAAAGCTCATCGGTTGAAACGCCGAAAAACGACGCGATGGCAGGTATCAAGGTTACGTCCGGCATTGTGCTCCCGTTTTCCCATTTTGATACGGCTTGAAAAGACACTCCAAGATAACCCGCAAGTATTTCCTGGGAAATGTCCTTTTGCTTTCGTAATGTTTTTATCTTTTCTCCTAGTTTTATCATTGTATTTCTCCTATAATTATTTGGAATAAGCGCTTATCCTGATATAATTGTACCAAAAACTATTGGAATTACAATAACCTGTTTTTTGAGAATTATTCAACCTTGAGTTGAGATAGCTAAAACGTTAAAAAAGAGTATTACTTTTTTTAGTCCACTATGGTATAATATAGTTACAATAAACCGCACGAGGTAATCATGAACGAAGTAATAAAAGAGTTATACGAGCGCAAGTCGGTGAGAGTGTTTACCGAGCGCGAGATAGAGGAAGAAAAGGTACAGACTATACTGAGAGCGGCAACAGAGGCACCCACCGCCGGTAATCAGCAGTTATATACCATACTGCGCGTAACGGACGAGGATATGAAAAAGCGTCTCTCGGTCACCTGCGATAACCAGCCCTTTATTGCTGATGCAAAGCTGGTGCTGATATTCTGCGCTGACTGCCTTAAATGGTACGATGCGTTCTTAAGGGCAGACTGTGAGCCGAGAAAGCCCGGTGCGGGAGACATGATGCTGGCAGTAAGCGACGCGGTTATCGCCGCGCAGAACGCCGTCGTTGCCGCACACTCACTCGGTATCGGCTCCTGCTACATCGGCGATATAATGGAGAACATTGAGGCTCACAGAGAGCTACTGCACCTCCCCGAATACGTCTTCCCTGCCGCTATGTTAGTCTTCGGCTACCCTACAGAGCAGCAGTTAAGAAGAGAAAAGCCCAAACGCGCGCCTATGGAACATATCGTTCACGAGAACACCTATCGACCTATGGGTGAGGGCGAACTACAGTCTATGATCGGCAAAGGTAAGGACGGCGAAGAATATCAACGCTGGATAAAGGCCTTTTGCGAGAGAAAATACAACTCCGATTTCTCAAGAGAAATGACCCGCTCGGTAAAAGAGTATTTAGAACAGTTTAACTAATTAGAAAACGACCCTCATGGGTCGTTTTCTTACTTTACAATTTATGACCTACGGTCATTTCAGTTTTTTCTCCATTATGATATCCTTACATTCAAGTAGCAATTTCTTATACTTTTTCTTGTATTTGCTGAGTTTCACAAGTATAACGGTAAAAAACGCAATACCGAAAATATCAAGGGCAATCAGCATAGCTACGCGAAGTATAAGCGGATCGATGCCATAATAGATAATCATAAACAGAGCCGGCAACGTAGCTAAGCCTAAGAGCATAAACAGAAACGCAAACAAAGTATAGACCTTTTTGATTCGTGCGTACTGAGATACCACAGCTTCAAGCAAAAACTGCTTTTGCGAGGGTTCTGTGTAGTACGGTAGCTCTTCCCTGTCACTTTTCCTAATAAGGTATAAGTAGGTGAGGGGCAGATCGTACCGAGAAGGTAAGATCTCGTATCCGCCCTCATTTATCCTTGCGCGTTGCAGGGTCTCATTCTGACTGTCGTCGCCTACTGCTATAACCGTGTACTCACCGGGTAAACACTTTTCAAAGAAATAAATATTGCCAAAGATGATTTTCTTCAGTTTCCACCCGGAAGCGCACATCGAATTAAAGTATTCAAGCTCTTTTTCAAAGTCGAAAAATACCTTGAACGTCTTTTTGGTGGTTTTCATTGCCTTTTCTTATTCGCCGTCCGATACGGTCTCAATAACAGCGGGCGCCTCGGTCTCGGACTTTTCCTCGACCTTCTGCCCCAAGAAATTAGGTAACTGCATTCCTGCCATGGCGAACATCTCATCAAGGGGAGGAACCGACTTCATCATACCGGAGATAAAGTTAGCGGTAGATGTCTTACCGTCTCCGTTCTGACCGCCGTCCCAAACAGTGACCTTATCGATCTTGATATTCTTAACAGCATCAACCTGTACACGCATAAGCTCTTCCAGCTTATCGGCGATAAGGAGCTTAAGTGCCGCATCTGCGTCACCGCCTGCGCTCTTGACGATCTCGGCAAAACCTGCCGCCTGCTTTTTGAGGATCTCCTCGACACCGCGGGCCTCTGCCTCCATCTTAGCGTAGATAGCGTCGGCTTCACCCTTCGCCTTTCTGCGCATCTGCTCGGCTTCTGCCTCTGCAGCAAGCTCGATCTCCTTCTTACGAGCCTCGGCACGAACGATGATGTCCGCCTCAAGGGTAGCCTGCTCTTTGGCACGTCTGGCTTCTTCCGCTGCCTGCTCTGCCGCATAAGACTCTTCAAGTGCCTTCGCCGCCTGGATCTTCTCTGCGGTGGTGGCTATCTTCTGCGCCTCGGCTTCCTTCTCGCGAAGAGCCGCCTCAGACATAGCGATCTTCATCTTGGCTTCGTTCTCACCCTGAATCGCCACGGAGTCAGCCTCGGAGACCTTAATACGCTGATCCATCTTAGCGTTTGCCTCACCGATAGAACCGTCTCTATCCTGCTCTGCTACGCTCTTCTTCGCGTCGTTGATAGCCTTTGCCGCCGCTTCCTTACCGAGAGCCGCGATATATCCGGACTCGTCGCTGATATCGGTGACGTTTACGTTGATAAGACGAAGACCTATCTTCTTAAGCTCTGTCTCAACGTTACTGCTTACAGCCGCAAGGAACTTATCTCGGTCGGTATTGATCTCCTCTATATCCATAGTAGCGATGATAAGACGAAGCTGACCGAAGATAATGTCCTTAGAGAGCTCCTGTATCTCGGAGAGCTGAAGACCTAATAGACGCTCAGCGGCGTTCTGCATTACACCCGGCTCGGTGGAGATACCGACGGTGAAACGGGAAGGAACGTCGATACGGATATTCTGTCTCGAGAGCGCGTTCTTTAAGTCCACCTGGATGGAGATGGGTGTTAAGTCCAGATAGGAATAGGACTGGAACACGGGGATAACGAACTCCGCGCCACCGTGGATACACTTGGCACTGCGGTTCGTACCGTCCTTGTTCTTACCGATAGAACCGTAGACGACCATGATCTTATCGGAAGGACACTTCTTATACCTGGAGCATACCCAGGCAAGGAAGGAGATGACGATAAGCACGATAGCGCTTATTAAAATGATTAATTCGGGTTGCATGATTTTTCCTCCATTTATTTAATTTTTATTTTGTTCTTACAACTAAAGTGGTCTGTCCGCTGACACCGATGACCACTATCTCGGCACCTGTGGGAATAGGCTCGGACTCGTCGGTGACGGCATCCCGCTCAACGTAGCTTCCCTGAAGCATAACGTGTACCTTGCCCTCCCCCTTGCGGGATGCAGGGACGGTAAGCTGAACCTTGCCCGCAGTGCCTATAGCATTACGGTTGTCGGCATTACCGTCACTGCGTAGCTTAAGCACCATATTGAATAGGAAAGCTATGAGTACCATCATAGCAAAGCCGCTGACGGTGGCGATAAGTAAGGTGAGCCAGAGCTCCGCCTCGGCCGCCTGCATTACCACGCCGACCCAACCGAAGACCACGAAGAAGGCTACTATACCGCGTACCGTAAAAATGCGAAGCCCGTCAAGCCCGTCGGCATCTCCCGGATCAAATACGCTGTCATCACCAAAAACGCCGTCGTTCACGTCAAGGGGTAAGCCATCCGCGCCATCAAGATCGGGGGCGTCAAACTCGGCATCGTCACCCAGCCCCAAAAAGAGCATCACCGTCTGCACCAGCAACACTAACGTAGCGGGCACGGCAAAACAATAAAATATCTGTGCCGTTCCACTTAAAGTACTCCACCATTCAAACATAATTTAATCCTTTCTGACAATGTCATTTACAGTAAAGTTGATAGCATCTCGTCCGACTTGACCCTGAGCCTTGACGCCGTGTGAGCATAGAGCATGACCTGCAGTATTCGTACGAGCATCTTTTTAGCATTTGGGATCCTCTCTACAAAGCCCTCCGCCGCAGACTCAGCCGCCGCAAGAACAGAGGCTTCATCGCTTATATTTATGCTTTCCTCCGAGATCATATCCACGTATCTGTGGTATAGCTCGTCATCGCTGATAAGGTCATCGGCAGGGTCGGCGGTAAGACCGCCGAGCAGCTTTATGAGGGAACAGATCCTATCTATCTGAATAGAATCCTTAAGCATATTTATAATGATGATACGCGCAAACTGGGTGCATGTATACACACGCTTTTTAGGCGGTGTGACGAAGCCCCTTTTCACCCAATTCTGCACCATATAAGGCTCAAGGCCGGTCATTATGCATACTTGTGAAAGGGTTATACCGCCTGTGGCAAATATCCCGTCAAAAAGCGAACGGGAACTGCATTTTTCAAGGGACATTACCTCTATGGTCGTCCCGGGGTAGGTAGTAGGCATATCCTTCGCCTCCTTTTCATCCTTGTGGAATAATTATATCACACGGTCACGTGACTGTCAATAGTAAAAATGTGATTTTTATAAAAATATCCGAGTTCGATTTGAACTCGGATATTTTGACTTATAATCTGGTGCCGCACTCTGTGCAGAATGACATACCCTCTTCGACGACGCTTGAGCAGTTTGGGCAACGCTTTACTATGGGGGCGGCGGGTGCGGGCGGAGCTAACCTCTCACCGCACTCGGTACAGA
>JAZQCR010000130.1:0-2485 GCA_045546375.1 Eubacteriales bacterium
GCGGCTTGTGTCGCCGGTGTAACCCTTCTTAAAGTCATAGTAGTAGTCACGAACTTCAACGTAGTCCTTAGCATTAACCTTAACGGTTAAAGTAATATTAGAGGTGGACTTTCCGTTTGTAACAGCGATAGCTGCGGTAGCGCTACCCTCTGCCTGTGCGTCAAAAAGTGCAACCGCAGGAAGCGCCCCTATAACCATACAGAGCGTAATAACCATAGAGATTATGCGTTTTAATCTCATTTTATCCTCCTCCTTTTTTACATAAAAACCGATTTTCCCACTTTTATCATTCCTTACAGTTGATCATACCATTTTTCATTAGTTAAATCAACAGCAGACGCCTAAAAATTGCGCCTTTCTGGAAGAATGGGTGATGTGCACAATTTAACGTTGCTCTTTATGTAAAACAACAAAGGTCATTCTAATATTTTCTATCTTTCATAGTTGTAGAACGCTTACCTGCTTAATAACACCAATTTTAGGTGACTTTTGTAAAATAGGCCTATGGATTTCCTTGCCATTTCAGATATTACAAGGCATATGGCAAAGGATAGCCATTTTAGCATTTTTGTGATGTAGTGAGGGCACGCACCGCCTCCACCACTTATTCTCTCGTACTTTATAAAATTATAAAAAAGTGCCACCTGGTCAAGCTTTACTGGTCAGGGGGCTTTTTTGTTTGTGTATCAAAATTTCACTGCGTTTTGGCAAATTCCTCCTTTCTATTTAAATATTTAAATTGCATTTTATATTTAATGATGATATAATAGAAAAAACGCCACGATAAAGGAGCGATAAGTATGAAAATGACATTCCGCTGGTACGGCGAAGGTAATGATAAAATAAGCCTTTCCGATATCAAGCAGATTCCGGGTGTCGACGGTATCGTATGGGCACTACACCACAAAATGCCGGGCGAAATCTGGGAAGAGGAAGAAATCGCTGAAGTTAAGCGTCAGTTAGACGAATACGGCTTCAATATGGACGTTATTGAGTCAATTAACGTTCATGACGACATCAAGATCGGTCTTCCCACAAGAGATAAGTACATAGAAAACTACAAGCAGTGTATCCGCAACGTAGCAAAGTTCGGCGTTAAGGTTATCTGCTACAACTTTATGCCGATTTTCGACTGGACAAGAAGTAACCTTTTCCACGAAATGGGCGACGGCTCTACCGCGCTTTTCTATGAAAAGGGTATGATTCAGGACGACTACAAGGCTATGGCTGACTATATACTCGGCTTTACCGAGAAGTACAATATGTCCTTCCCCGGCTGGGAGCCTGAGCGTATGGCAAAGCTCGATGAACTCTTCAAGGCATACGAGGGTGTTACTCACGAAAAGCTCTGGGCAAACCTCAAGTACTTCCTTGAGGCAATTATGCCCACCTGCCACGAGTGCGACGTCAAAATGGCTATTCATATGGACGATCCGCCATGGGACATCTTTGGCATTCCCCGTCTTCTCATCAACGAGGAGAACATCGATCGCTTCTTAAAGATGGTTGACGATCCGTACAACTGCTTAACCCTTTGCTCCGGATCTCTCGGTGCAAATCCGGATAACGACGTTGCCGCTATCGTTCGTAAGCACTGCGACCGTATTGCGTTTGCTCATATCAGAAACGTTAAGAACTTCCCGAATGGCGACTTCTCTGAGGCATCTCACCGTGATTGCGACGGTGATACGGGTATTCTTGAAATCGTTAAGGCATACCATGACTGCGGTTTCGAGGGTTATATCCGTCCCGACCACGGCAGACATCTTTGGGATGAGGGTCCGGGCAATGTTCGTCCCGGCTACGGTCTCTATGACCGCGCTCTCGGTATTATGTATATGCATGGTATCTGGGATACTCTCGATCGCATCAAAGGAATTAAATAATTTAAATAAAAAAAGACCACCCGGCGGGTGGTCTTTTTTTATTTAACTGTTTGCGTTAATAAATCTGTGGAGCATAGCCGCAATTTCAACGCGTGTTGCATTATCCAAAGGATTAAGAGTGCTTGCAGTTCTGCCTTTGATCATTCCGCTTCCTACAGCCCACTGCATAGCGGGTATGGCATATTCCGAAACAAGCTCAAAATCTTCGTAAGAGAGTATATTGGTATTTTCTCCGACAGAAACGTCGTAGCCCTTATACTTTGCGTATCTGTGCATAATGGCTGCTATCTGCTCTCTTATAATAGGCTGATCGGGAGCAAACACGCTGTCGGAATAACCCTTGATAATACCGTTTTGCTGTCCCCAGACAACAGCCTTTGCGTAGTATTCGTCGTCCACCGTATCCTCAAAGGTCGCCTCACCGAATACCTCGGGCTCATCTTCTGCGCGGTACAGCACCGTTATCATCATAGCTCTCGTGATATATCCGTTCGGCGAGAACTGTTCTTTGGTAATTCCTCTGAAGATATCATTTGCGATAACGTAATCGGTATCAAAATGATACCACTGCGTGATATCGAGATCGTAAAATCTGAGCG
>JAZQCR010000131.1:0-39552 GCA_045546375.1 Eubacteriales bacterium
GGACGTCGAGGACGCCGTCCACTACGAAATGAAGGTTATCTGTGGTGACATCTCTGTGATGTTATACATATAGGACGATGCATTGCATAAATTCACTCAAAGGTAGAAAAGCTCTCTCGTAACGAGTTATTTACATCTGCAGAAAAATCCTTATAATAGAATTATCAGATGCGCAGATGAAATATATTACTCGGAGGAAGAGTGATGAGGTTAAAGTTATCAGAAAATTTAAAACGGGTACGCAAAGACAAGGGCATCACCCAAGAACATTTGGCAGATGCTCTCGGCGTATCATTCCAATCGGTGAGCCGTTGGGAAACGGGCGCGGCATATCCCGATATAGAGATGCTCCCCGTCATCGCGGGATACTTTGACATCACTGTGGATGAGCTGTTAGGAACGGCGCAAGTCGGAAAAGAGCTTCGCTATGACGAGTACACCTTGCGTATAAAAGAACTGCGTGAGCAGGGCAAAGAGGAAGAACGCATCAAGCTCCTTAGGCAAATGCACGCGGAGTTTCCTGATGAATATGAGATAGTGTGCGAATTCTGCTCGTCGGTGTTTCGGTGTCCCGAATATCTCGACGAGGCGAGAGAGATGGTATACGACGGACTGTCGCGCTGTACGGATACCCTTACGCGTGAACGGATGATCATCTGGTTTTCACGTATTGAGAGCGAGGAACTTCTACCGAATTTTTTGGCTGAGCACAGCAGTATACACGATATGCGCGAGATCAGATTGCTTCAGCTCAGATATCAGGCTCTCGGAGAGCACGATAAATACAATTTGGCAAGGCAGGGCTATATGGCAGAGCTTTTCAGAATGTGCTTTACCGTTCTCACCGACTCGAGAGGATGTGACTGTGAAGAGAATGAACTTATTCTGCGTAATGCCGCCAAGTGCATTGATACGTTATCGGGCTGCAAGGGTGATAAACCTATCTCCGGTGACGGCGTGCCCGATCTGTGGATCGATGTGCGCTGTGAGTTGGGAGTTCGTCTGATAAAGGTTTTAACAAAAAACGGAAAGACGGATGAAGCAGCGGCAGTATTTAAGGATATGACCGAGCTTATCGAAAAGTGTTATGCTTTGGCTGATGGCACGGAACTTAGCTACCGTAGTCCCATGCTCGGAGATATAACTGCAAGGGTGGTTCGCGATACGAAGACGGCGCGAATGAAGCTTGTTTATGATCGACCGTTTTGCGTTACAGAGAGAAACGGAAGCTTCTCGGATAAAGGCTTTGACCTTGAGAGGGTCATTGACTTTGCGCAAAATAATGAACTGTTACGTGACAGCTCCATTGCAGGGGCCTGTTTGGAAAGGCTTAAAAAGCTGATTAAGTAAAATACAGCAGGGAATTTTGCTGAAACCTATTGATTTTTCTCCTGCCTTATGGTATGATATTACGGTAAATGGAAAAAACGTGCGAAATGGCGGCGACCCTCTCAGCGCAGCCGGTGCGTGCGTAGTATACTATTAATCGTACTATAGGGAGGTTTAGCAATGGCTAACATCAAGAGTGCAAAGAAGCGTATTCTCGTTAATGCTTCCAAGGCTGCGCAGAACAAGGCTTTCAAGACTGCTTACAAGACCAGCGTTAAGAAGTTTGAGGCTGCTGTAGCTGCAGGCGACAAGGAGGCTGCAAAGACCGCTTACGTTGCTGCTGTTACCATGACTGACAAGGCTGTAGCAAAGAACATTCTGCACAAGAATAAGGCTGCAAGAAAGAAGAGTCAGTTCACCATCGCACTTAACAAACTCGCGTAAGTTATTAAAAGTCCATCGCATTGCGATGGACTTTTTTCGTGCTTGTTGCCTTGTTCACATTTATGTGATATAATGGCTGAAAAGGAAGGAGGTATATATGGAAAGACTGCGTAAGAATAACATACACACGGTCAACCTTTTGGCGGTGTGCCTTGCCTTTCAGCTTTGCTTTTTTAAGAACAGCGCCATTATCTATATGACCTTCGGCGACATCATAACCGAGCTTGGTATATCGGGTAAAAGCGCTTGGTTTATGCTGATACTCGCTTTTTTAAGGGTATGCGTCACCACCTTCGTTTTTTATCTTCCTATCAGGCTGATAAGTCGGATGAAAAGCGGTTCGTATCCCCTTTCGGTAAAGAAGGAACTGCCCCTTTATCCCTTTTATATCATATTCTTCTGCATTTCCGTGACTCTTATGACGGTCATCTCTCTTGACTGTATCAACGGACTGCTGCCCGGCATCTTTAAGACAAATTATTATATACCTGACGAGCCTCTGAACTTGACGCTTTATTTTACCGTATACGTTTTATTTACCTCATGTTTCGGAGAGGTCTTTTTCAGAGGAATAGTCCTTCCCGTGTTGCTTCCCTGGGGGCGCACCTTCGCTATTTTCGCTTCTGCTTTGACCGGTGCCGTGCTTGCACTTGACTTCAGACAGTTCGTGCTATATGCCTTGATAGGTCTGCTCTCGGGATACTTCGTCACCCACACGGGCTCTCTCTGGATGGGTGTATTTATCTCACTTTGTGCTAATACAACTGTGTTTTTACACGATTTTATCCTGGCGGAGGGGATCTACGCGGCACATTCCGTTTTCTTCAGAGTGGTCGTTGCCGCCGTATTTGCTATCGGCATTTTCTGCTGTCTTAAGATGGACGACCAGCTGACCGATAGCAAGGTGAAGCCCGTCGTAGCCGAGGAAAAAGAAAACAGTTTATCCGATTGCCTGCTGGCGCCCTGCGCCGTGGCGTATTACTTCATAATTGTAGCGAGCTTATAATGGACGATCTGAGATTTATGACACGTGCAATAGAACTGGCAAAGACCGCATGTGATAAGGGCGAGGTGCCCGTAGGCGCCGTTATCGTCCGAGACGGCGTGATAATAGCCGAGGCATATAACCGCCGCGAAACGGGCAAAAATGCCCTTTATCACGCGGAGACCATGGCCATAGACGAGGCGTGCCGTGCCCTTGGCGGCTGGCGGCTGCCGGGTTGTACCCTTTACGTTACCATGGAGCCCTGCCCTATGTGCGCGGGAGCTATCGTAAACTCTCGTATAGAGCGTGTTGTGTATGGCATACGTGACGAGAGGGCAGGTGCCTTCGGCGGTGTCTTTGACCTTAACTCTTTCCCCCTTAACCATAAGCCCGAGATAGTGGGCGGTATGATGGAGGACGAATGCCGCGAGCTTTTGCAGATGTTTTTTAAGACCCTTCGTGAACGCCCGAAGATAAAGTGGAAGGGGGTAAAGGATGAGAATTGATAAACTGCTCACCCACGAGGGCATCGCCAGCCGTAAGGAGGCGGGACGCCTTGCCAAAGCGGGCAGGATAACCGTGAACGGCACTCCCATCCGGTCGGCTGATAAGCATATAGACCCCCGCAAGGACGAGGTATGCGTAAACGGCGTGCCTGTCATATATAAAGAGTATATCTACATAATGTTAAATAAGCCTGCAGGGTACGTCAGCGCCACCGAGGACGGCAAACTGCCCACGGTGCTTGAGCTTCTTCCCGAAAACCTGCAGGGCAGGGGACTTTTTCCTTGCGGCAGGCTGGATAAGGACACTTTGGGGCTTATGATACTTACAAACGACGGCGACTCAGCTCACAGACGTCTTTCTCCAAGGCATCACGCGGAGAAATCCTATGCCTTTGAGTGTAAACTGCCCCTTGAGCGCCTCGAGGAGCTTGAGAGAGGAGCTACCCTTGAGGACGGCTACGTGACTCTGCCCTCAAAAATAGTCAAGACAGGTGAGCGTAGCGGTGTCATTACTCTTACCGAGGGGAAATACCATCAGATAAAGCGTATGTTTGAGTCGGTGGGGAATAAGATCACCTACCTTGAGCGTATCACCTTCGCGGGCATAGAGCTGGACCGCACCCTTGAGCGCGGACAGTGGAGATACCTGACGGCAGAAGAGGAGGCGCTCTTCACGCATGATTAAGGCGGGTATATTTGATATGGACGGTCTGATGTTCGACACAGAGCGTCTTGCACTGCCCTGTACGGCACAGGCTGCAAGGGAAAACGGTTGGCCTATGAAGCCCGACGACGTTCGCGCGGTAATAGGCTTTAACTTTAAGTCTGCAGAGGAGCACTTCCGTTCGGTATACGGTGCCGCCTTCGACTATGCTCCCGTAAGAGCACGTGCTCTTGCTCTTATGGCAGAGCATATAGACAGAGAGGGCATTCCCGTGAAAGAGGGTCTATTCTCCCTGCTTGAATATCTTTCTGATAATGGGATCAGGTTTACCGTTGCCACCGGCTCTTACGAGCCGACTGCGCGGCACTATTTTGGAAAGGCGGGTATTTCCCGTTATTTCGGGCAGATAATGTCAGGCGAGAAGGTCTCTCGCGGCAAGCCCGATCCGCAGATCTATCTGCGTGCGGCAGAGCTCCTCGGTGTTGAGACCGCGGAGTGCGTCGTCCTCGAGGATTCACTATACGGCATCGAGAGCGCATACCGCGCGGGAATGACCCCTATAATGGTTCCCGATCTGATAGAGCCCACGGAAGAGGCTAAAAAGATGGCTTTTCGGGTAGTAAAGGACTTATCCGGGGCGAAGAATGTTATAAAGATGTTAACAGAGGTTGAATAATCGCTTTTTTTGCAAAAAACGATATAAAATTATCTCGTTTTTTCTCACGTTTTTGGGGACTAATCTCGTTTTTTCGTATTAAATTATACAAAGTGCACAAAACGGCTTGGCGATTTTTGGAGGATTAATACCTTTTATTTCTTGCCAATGTCTGTTATAATATAGCATAAGATAATATTAATTTGGCACAGTGTGTCAAGGAGGAATAAACAAGAATGGCAAGTTTATCATTCAAGCACATTTATAAGAAGTATCCCGGCGGCGTTACCGCTGTATCGGATTTCTGCCTTGAGGTTAAAGATAAGGAGTTTATCATCTTCGTAGGTCCTTCCGGTTGTGGTAAGTCCACTACCCTTCGTATGATCGCGGGCCTCGAGGAGATCACCGAGGGTGAGCTCTTCATCGGTGACCGTCTGGTCAACGATATCGCTCCTAAGGACAGAGATATCGCGATGGTTTTCCAGAACTACGCTCTGTATCCTCATATGACCGTATTTGACAACATGGCATTCGGTCTGAAGCTCCGTAAGGTTCCTAAGGAAGAGATCAAGCGCCGCGTTGAAGAGGCTGCAAGAATCCTTGACATCTCCCACCTGCTCGACCGTAGACCTAAGGCTCTTTCCGGAGGTCAGAAGCAGAGAGTTGCGCTGGGACGTGCGATCGTTCGTGAGCCCCAGGTATTCTTACTTGACGAGCCGCTCTCCAACCTGGACGCAAAGCTGCGTGCAGCCATGAGAACCGAGCTTACCAAGATCCATAAGAAGTTAGGTACCACCTTCATCTACGTTACCCACGACCAGGTAGAGGCTATGACCATGGCTACCAGAATCGTTGTTATGAAGGACGGTCTGATCCAGCAGGTTGATACTCCTCAGAATCTGTACGATAATCCCGTTAACGTATTCGTTGCAGGCTTTATCGGTACTCCTCAGATGAACTTCATCAACTCCACCCTCGAGAAGAAGGGTAACGACGTATACGTTAACTTCTCCGGCCTGTCCGTTAAGCTTCCCGCTGAGAAGGCTAACGCTCCCGAGCTTGCTGACTACATCGGCAAGGAAGTTATCATCGGTGTTCGTCCCGAGTGTCTGCACGATGAGCAGAGATACCTCGACCAGTTCCCGGATGCTATCTTTGAGGCAGACGTAGAGGTTACCGAGCTTATGGGTGCTGAGATCTATCTCTACCTCACCACCGGAACCGAGGAGGAGGACAATATCTCCCGTATGGTTGCCCGTGTATCCGCTCGCTCTACCACTAAGGCAGGCGACGTTGTAAAGATCGCTATGGACACCACCCGTATGCACATCTTCGACAAGGATACTGAGAAGTGCATCCTTCACTGATCACATAGAAAACACTTGTACTCTTTGCAGGGTACAAGTGTTTTTGTTTTTTTTTCGGTAAACTGTAGAAAAAACGGTAAAAATATGATAGAATAGTTCATATTAGTTTGCTTGATTAAAGATATGAGAAAGATCAGATTATCTACTACACATATTATAATGCTCAGCTTTCTTACGGTGATCCTGGTGGGGAGCGTTCTTTTGGCGTTGCCTGTCAGCTCTGCGGACGGTAAGGCTGTTCCCTACGTTGATGCGTTGTTCACCTCCGCTTCCGCCACCTGCGTTACGGGGTTGGTCACGGTTGCTACGGTGAGTACCTGGAGCACCTTCGGTCAGGTCGTGATCCTGCTGCTTATACAGATAGGCGGTCTGGGCGTGGTCACCATATTATCGGGGATGATGATGCTCTTCCATAAAAAACTGGGTATCGGTGACAGACTGCTCCTTCAGGACGCTCTCAATCTGAATACGTTGTCCGGTCTTGTCAGCTTTGTTAAGAAGGTACTGATAGGTACGCTGGCGGTAGAGGGGATAGGAGCGGTATTATATATGCTTGTCTTTATCCCGGACTTTGGCTTACGCGGAATTTGGATATCCGTATTCACGTCGGTGTCCGCGTTCTGTAATGCAGGCATTGACATCATTGCCGAGAACAGTTTGTGCAACTATGCTACAGATCCCATTATCAACCTCGTTACCTGCCTGCTGATATTTATGGGCGGCATAGGATATATCGTATGGTGGGACGTTATACGGGTAACTAAGGATATTAAGCAGAAGGGACTGCGCGCACTTCGGGCGCTCACTCTGCAGAGCAAGATCGCTATCAGCGCCAGCTTGATCCTCATTCTGGCAGGTGCAGTGCTTATCTTTATGTTTGAGTATCATAATCCTCTTACTATGAGTAGCTATTCCACGGCTGATAAGGTGCAGCTTTCTGTATTTCAGTCGGTCACCACGAGGACTGCGGGGTTTGCCACCGTCGATCAGGCAGCTCTTACCGATGCGTCGTCCTTGGTGTGCTTATTGCTTATGTTTATCGGCGGCTCTCCCATAGGTACTGCGGGAGGTATCAAGACCGTGACTATAGTAGTGCTTGCCGCTATCGCCGTTTCTACTATAAAGAACAGAGATGAAGCAAATCTTTTCGGCAGGACCTTGGCACGAGAGGCGATGAGCAAGGCGGTAGCCGTCTGCTCCACGGCTTTTGCCATAGTTTTTATATCGACCCTTGCTTTGACAGCCGTCGTGGATGCCCCCGTTATGGATATAATGTATGAGACCGTCAGCGCCGCGGCAACGGTAGGTCTTTCCAAGAATCTGACTCCGCTTCTTCCCGTTGCCGGTAAATGGATCATCATAGTAACCATGTACCTTGGCAGAGTAGGGCCTATATCCCTGGCAGTTGCGCTTAATACGAACAGTAGAAATCAAAATTTGGTAGGAAACCCCACTGAGGACATCAGCGTAGGCTGATCGGTGGCGGTAAGGAGGAAATATGAGTATAAATAAGACTTATGCGGTGTTTGGCCTCGGACGTTACGGATTGGCGGTGGCAAAGGAGCTCGCTGCCAGCGGTATAGAGGTCATAGCTGTTGATAACGATCGCAACATCGTGAATACTGCTGCGACCGAGCTGCCTGTCTGTAAGTGCGCAGACGTGACCGACCCCGAGGTCATAAAGCAATTGGACATATCGGATATTGACGTGGTCATTATTTCTATGGCAAGTTGCCTGGAAGCCAGCGTTATGGCTATTACGCTGTGCAAGGAGGTCGGTGTGCCCACGGTAATCGTAAAATGTGCCAGCGAAATGCAGGGAAAGATATTTATCAGGGTAGGCGCGGACAAGGTGGTATTCCCGGAAAAAGAATCGGGAGTGCGTCTGGCAAAGAATCTGCTTAGCTCAGGTTTTATAGATATGATATCCATCTCAAAGGACGTTTCCATGGTCGAGCTTGACGTGAAAGACGAGTGGGTAGGCAAGAGTCTGATAGAACTTAATCTTCGTAAAAAATATGATATTAACGTGGTTGCCGTACGGAATGAACAGAACGTACAGGTGGGCATCGATCCTGCTAAGCCTTTGGACAAGGAAGGCAGGCTGAACGTAATAGCAAAGCCCGCGAAACTGGCGAAATTAAAATAAAGAAACCCGAAACCCGGAGGGTTTCGGATTTCTTTATTTGCCTCTCCATACCGTAGGGGAGAAAAGCATCAGTATCGGGAAGAGCTCTAACCTGCCTGCCAGCATATTGAAGCTGAGCAGCCACTTGGATAGGTCTGTGAGCCCACCGAAGGTGGAGTATATACTGCCGAAGCCGGGACCGATGTTATTGAAGCACGCCGCAACACCGGTGAAGCAGTCGATGAACCCGAGGCCATTGTTGAGCAGAGATAAGGCTAAGACCGAAAACACAAAGATAAGAAGGTAGACTATGAGATACGAGGTCGTGCCTCTTACCGTTTCGTGGTCTACTTTTTTCTCCTCGTAGCGTACTGCTATGACCGAGCGAGGCTGGATACAGTAACGCATCTCACGTATACCGTTTTTGACCAGCATGATTATTCTGCCTACCTTGATGCCGCCGCCCGTGGAGCCTGCACAAGCGCCTATAAACATAAGCAACGTTAGCAGCAGCTTGGAAAACGTAGGCCAGGCGTTAAAGTCGGTTGTGGTGAAGCCCGTTGTTGTCATTATGCTGGATACCTGGAAGAACGAGTGTCTAATGGTATCGGGAAGGTTGCCGTATATATTGAATACGTTATATGCGACAAGCGCAGTTGATGCCGCTATTATAATGAGGTAATAGCGTAGCTCTTCACTCTTTAGGGCCTTGCCGACCTGACGGCATAGGATAAGGTAGTAAACGTTGAAGTTTACGCCGAAGAGCATCATAAAGATGCCTATTACCCAGTCGTAGTAAGCGTTGTTGTATTCGCCGATGCTTCCGTCCATACTTGAGAAACCACCTGTGCCGGCTGTTCCGAAGGAATGCACCAGGGAATCGTAAAGAGGCATTCCTCCGCATAAGAGAAGCACGACCTCTACTGCAGTCAGTACTATATACAATGCGTACAGTATACGGGCTGTCCTGGTGAGCTTTGATACTATCTTATCTACCCTGGGTCCGGGGACCTCTGCACGCATAAGGTGCATAAGCTGAGTGCCCTTGGTATCAGAGCTTGGCAGGATGGCAAGAACGAATACCAGTACGCCCATACCGCCTATAAAGTGGGTAAAGCTACGCCAGAAGAGCAGCCCCTTGGGCAGGCTGGAGATCAGCACTCCCGATACGCCGTCCGCACCGAGGATGGTGGCACCCGTGGTGGTAAAACCGGATACCGTCTCGAAGAAGCAGTCGGTAAATGAGATACCTCTGCCGCTCAAAAACATAGGGAGCGCTCCGAAAATGGAGAGCACTATCCAGGCAAGGCCGACGGTGACAAAGCCGTCCTTTGCGGTGAGATCACGTTTTTTGGGGGGCTTCAGTGCGAGGAGCGAGCCGAATACCATAAGCAGTGCTATGGGAACTATAAATGGGATGAAATCTTCTTTATATATAAGGGCACAGATCATGGGCAGCAGCATTAATAGCCCTTCCACCCTCATTATCTGGCCCATCAGATACAGAATGAATTTGCCGTTCATAATGTCCTCACGCCAATATATCGTTCAGGTCGCCGATACCCTCGTTAGTGGTAACGATTATCACCCTGTCCCCGGGTTTTATAACGGATGAACCTACGGGTAGGATCAGTTCGTCGTTACGGATGATCCCCGCTACGATGAGTCCGCTCTTCAGCTTAAGCTCCATAAGTGTGGTGTCTGCTCCTTCAAAGCCGTCTGTGGCGGTGAATTCGATGACCTCCGTCTTATTGTCTACGATCTTGTAAAGAGTGTTGAGGCTGCTGCCCATCGCGTTTTCTGTCGCACGTACGTGTGCCAAAATGTGAAGGGCGGTGGCGTTAACGGGAGAGACCAGACTGCCGTCAAAGCCGAGCTTGGGTATCATCTCTATGAATGACATACGGTTGACCTTGGATATGGTCTTGTCTACGTTGCGTGTAGAGCCGAAGATGGACACGAGAATGTTCTCTTCGTCGTTTCCGGTAAGGGCAACGCAGGCATCTACGTTATCGATATCCTCGTCCGTAAGCAGTTCGGTGTCGGTGCCGTCGCCGTGGATGATCCTCGCTTTGGGGAGTTCACCTGCGAGGTAGTCGCATCTGTCCCTGTTTTGTTCAATAATGCGGGTGGAGATGCCAAGCTTTATAAGCCTGCGAGCCAGGTAGTACGCGATGTCGCCGCCGCCGATGAGCATGACGCTCTTGATCTTTTTTTGCTGGAGCTTGATGGCGCGCATAAGGCTGAGCAGTTCTTCGTGAGAGCCTGTAACGTGTATCTTATCCCCTTCCTTAAAGGCGTAGTTACCGTCGGGGATGATGACCTCGTCGCCGCGCTGTACGGCGCAGACGATGATATTGATGCCTATCTTTTGTCTGAATTCCCACAGACTTACACCGATGAGCGGATTATCCGGATTTATCTTCAGTTCGATCATCTCAACCTTACGGCCGGAAAAACGCTGTACCTTAAGCGCTGCAGGGAAGCGTATGATACGCTCTATCTCGAAGGCTGCTTCCAGCTCGGGGTTGGATATCATACCGATACCCAGATTGGCCTTCATAAAGTCAGCCTGGGTGTAATAGTCGGGATTACGAACACGTGAGACCGTGTGCTTTGCACCAAGGGCGCGAGCTACCGTACAGCTCATAATGTTGCCTTCGTCGGTGGTAGCCACCGAGATGAAGAAGTCGCATTTATCGACTCCTGCTTCTTTTTGCACGTCTACGCTGGCGCCGTTGCCCACGATGCCAAGAACGTCGTAGCGGTTGACCACCTCGTCTACCAATTGACCGTTTTTATCTATGACAGTTATGTCGTGCCCTTCATTTGTGAGAAACCCGGTCAGCGTACAGCCGACACGTCCGGCACCTGAAATAACGATCTTCATGATTACCTCATTTTTAGATAGTATAATAATATATGTATAATATAATACAAAGCGGCTGAAAAAGCAATAGTTTTATATATTTTCGGCAGTTTCAACAAAAGAAAAAGCAGTGATCAAACTGCTTATTTCTTATATTTGGGTTTAGATCTTTTTTCTATTACCGAGCGGGTGAATTTGATCTCGGCTACGTCATCCATAGAGGGAAGCTCGTACATGGTTTCCTGCATTATCTCTTCCATAATAGCACGCAGACCTCTTGCTCCGGTGCCTCGCTCGATGGCAAGCTCGGCGATCTTCATAAGAGCGTCTTTATCAAAGGAAAGCTTCGCGCCGTCCATCTTTATCAGCGCCTCATACTGCTTGAGGATAGAGTTTTTGGGTTCGCGCAGTATTCGTACCAGCGCCTCTTCATCCAGGCTCTCAAGGGAGACGATAACGGGAAGTCGTCCCACAAGCTCGGGGATAAGACCGAACTTCACGATATCGTGGGCAGTTACGTCCTTGTAGGGGTTTCCGCCCTCGCGTTCTTTTTTATTCTTAATATCCGAGTCAAAGCCGATGACCTGACCGCCCTTACGCTTGGTGATGATCTGATCGATGGTGTCGAAGGCGCCTCCGCAGATAAAGAGGATGTTCTCGGTCTTTATCTGGATAAACTCCTGCCCCGGGTGCTTTCTTCCGCCCTGAGGAGGAACGTTGGAGGTGGTACCCTCGAGGATCTTTAGGAGCGCCTGCTGAACGCCTTCGCCCGAAACGTCGCGGGTGATAGAGCGGTTCTCGCTTCTGCGGGATATCTTGTCCACCTCGTCGATGTAGATGATACCTCGCTCTGCCTTCTCTATATCGTAGTCTGCCGCCTGGATAAGACGCAGGAGGATATTCTCCACGTCTTCGCCTACGTAGCCCGCCTCGGTAAGAGTAGTGGCGTCAGCAATGGCGAAAGGCACCTGCAGGGTCTTTGCCAGAGTCTGGGCAAGGTAAGTCTTACCGACACCGGTGGGGCCGAGGAGGAGCACGTTGCTCTTCTGTATCTCCACGCCGTCCTCGGTCTTAGGTGAGAGGATACGCTTGTAGTGGTTGTATACCGCGACGGAAAGCGCGCGCTTGGCGTCGTCCTGTCCGATGACGTACTCGTCGAGGGAAGCCTTTATCTCCTTGGGTTTGGGCAGGTTTTCAAGGGAAAGCCCTTTAGGTGCCTTGCCGTGGGGAGACTGCACTGCGGTCTCTTCGTAAATGAGCTCGTTGCAGGCGTCGATGCATCCGTCACATATAAACGCTCCTGTGGGCGAAGGGATGAGGAACAGAACCTGCTCCTCCGTCCTTCCGCAAAAAGAACAACGAGGGGAGTCGTTGTTCTGATTGTTTTTAGCCATGTTTATGCTCTCTTTTCAAATACTTTGTCGATGAGCCCGTACTCCAGTGCCTCTTTCGCGGTCATGAAGTTGTCGCGCTCGGTGTCCGCCACGATCTGCTCTAAGGGCTTTCCTGTATTCTTTGCTAAGATAGAATTCAGGTTATCCTTGATACGCAGGATGTTCTCTGCGTGGATCTTGATGTCGGTGGCCTGACCCTGATATCCGCCGAGAGGCTGGTGTATCATGATCTCGCTGTTGGGCAGAGCTATTCTCTTGCCCTTGGCGCCGCTGGAAAGCAGAAATGCTCCCATACTTGCCGCCATACCGATACAGATGGTGGATACATCGCACTTGATGTAGTTCATGGTATCATAAATTGCCATACCTGCGGTAACAGAGCCGCCGGGGGAATTTATGTACAGAGAGATGTCCTTGTCAGGGTCCTGCGCCTCGAGGAAAAGCATCTGTGCTACAACGAGGGAGGCGGTGACGTCGTTTACCTCATCTGCCAAAAAAATGATTCTGTCGTTTAAGAGACGGGAATAGATGTCGTATGCACGCTCACCGTGACTCGTCTGCTCAATGACTGTTGGGACTAATGCCATAGATTACTCAGCTTCTTTCTTTGTAGTAGTTTTCTTGGTGGTAGTAGTCTTTTTAGCCGTAGTTGTCTTCTTAGCTGCGGGCTTCTTCTCAGCGGTCTCGCCCTCAGCCTTCTTTGCGGTGGTCTTCTTTGCTGCGGGCTTCTTCTCAGCAGTCTCGCCCTCAGCCTTCTTTGCGGTGGTCTTCTTAGCCGCAGGCTTCTTCTCAGCGGTCTCGCCCTCAGCCTTCTTTGCAGTAGTCTTCTTTGCAGGGCTCTTCTTTGTGGTAGCCTTTGCGCTCTTCTCGGTCACGATCTTTGCCGCATCCTTGATGAGCTTAACAGCCTTCTCTACCTTAACGTCCTTACCGATGGACTCTGCGTCGATGAGGCTCTTGACCTGCTCGAGGGTAACACCCTGATAAGCATCAGCGATCTTCTGGTACTCGGCGTTGATCTCATCCTCGGTAGCCTCGATCTTCTCAAGCTCAACGACCTTCTCAAGAGCAAGGCGAGTCTTTACCTGACGCTCTGCCATGGGCTTAAACTGTGCACGCATACCGTCAAGGTCCATACCGGTGTACTTGAGATAGGTGCCGAGGTCCATACCCTGGCTCTTTAAGCGGTTGTCATAGTCGCGAAGGAAGTTCTCTGCCTCCTCCTCGATCATAACCTCGGGGATATCAGCCTTGAGCATCTCGCAGAGAGCGTCCATGATCTGCTCGTCGATCATACGGTCTGCGTTCTTCTCGTTGGTCTCTTCCATTTTAGCCTTGATGTCAGCCTTGTATTCAGCGAGAGTGTCAAATTCGGAAACGTCCTTTGCAAACTCGTCGTCAAGGGCAGGCTTCTCACTGAACTTGATGCCGTTGAGAGCACACTTGAATACAGCTTCCTTGCCTGCCAGCGCCTCAGCGTGGTAGTCGGTGGGGAAGGTAACGTTAACGTCGATCTTGTCGCCGATATTGTGGCCTGCTACCTGCTCCTCAAAGCCGGGGATAAACTGACCGGAGCCAAGGGTGAGATCAAACTTCTCGCTCTTACCGCCGTCAAAAGCTACGCCGTCAACGTAACCGTCAAAGTCAAAGTTAACGGTATCGCCCATAGCGGCCGCACGGTCGGTGATCTCGATCATACGGGCGTTTCTCTCACGAACGCGCTCGATCTCAGCGTCGATCTGCTCGTCGGTAACTGCGGCAACGGTCTTGGTCACCTCGATACCCTTATAGTCGCCCAGCTCAACCTCGGGGCGAACGTAAACGGTAGCCTTCATAACGACGCTACCCTCGATGGAAACAACGTCAAACTCGGGGCGACCGACTACGTCAAGCTTTGCCTCTGCCAGAGCCGCCTCATATGCCTCGGGGAGCACCTCATTGATGGCATCTTCGTAGAAGACACCCTTGCCGTACATCTTCTCGATGATGTGACGGGGAGCCTTACCCTTACGGAAGCCGGGTACGGTCATCTTTGCGGCATTCTTCTTGAACACCTTTGTAACAGCAGCCTCGAAAACGTCTGCAGCGATCTCAAATTCGATCTCTCTGACGTTGGTCTCGGGAGAGGTTACATTTTTTAAACTCATTTCATAGTCCTCCAAGTTTTAAAAAACTTTCTTTATTAACTATATTATTTTACTTGTTTTATCTCTCAAAGTCAATAGAAAAGCCAAAAATTACTTAAAATAGACGATTTTAACAAACTGTTTACTTGAAGGCGATGGTTTTTTGTGTTAAAATGTGTTGAATAATAAGACTGATGACAAGTTAAAACGCATTTTGGAGATGATCTTTTGGTAATAGATTTTCACACCCACATTTTCCCGGAGCGGATAGCCGCGCGCACCCTTGAGGTGCTGAAGGCGGGCATCAAGCGAGAGCAGGGGATAGACTATCCCTCCTTTACCGACGGTACGGTAACGGGGCTCCTTGATTCTATGCAGAGATGCGGTATCGATATGAGCGTGGTGGTGCCCATCGCCACCAAGCCTGAACAGACCGCCACCATCAATTCCTACGCCGCCGCCATCTCGGAGGGCAGGCTGTTATCCTTCGGCAGTGTTCATCCCGACGACCCGAATGCTCTCTGCGTGCTGGAGGAGCTGGCGCAGACGGGCTTTAAGGGGATCAAGCTGCATCCTGAGTTTCAGCACTTTTATATTGACAGTCCCGAGTCCTTGGCTATCCTCAAAAAGTGCGAGGAGTTAGGCCTTTACGTGACCCTGCACACAGGCGCAGACGTAGGTATGCCGCCACCCGTGCACTGTACTCCCGAGATGCTTGTAAGGGTACTTGAAAAGGTGAAGGGAGATCGTATCATAGCCGCTCATATGGGTAGCTTTTGGATGTGGGAGGACGTGAAACGTCTGCTTATCGGCTCTCCGCTCTATTTTGATACTGCGGTGGTGGGTATGTTCATAGAGCCCGAGCTCTACCGCGAGCTGATCCTTGCCCACGGCTCGGAGAAGGTGCTCTTTGCTTCGGACAGCCCCTGGGAGGATCAGGCACACGCATTAGAGGTACTGCGTTCCTTAGATCTGCCAAAGGAAGACTATGAAAATATAACCTACAAAAACGCCTGCCATATATTGGGTGTTAAATATGTGTGAAATCAGGTGACAAATCGCCGCCATTATGGTATTATATATACGATGAATATATTAGGACATTTTAAGACTATAACGAAGCACCGCCACGCGGTCATCCGCCACTGTGCCAAGGCAGGCATACTGTGGCAGGGTCTTCGCCACGACCTCTCAAAGTATTCTCCTGCAGAGTTTTTCACGGGAGCGAGATACTATCTCGGTACGCGCTCGCCAAACGAAGCGGAGAGGGAGGCGTACGGCTATTCCAAGGCGTGGCTTCACCACAAGGGACGCAATAAGCATCACTTCGAGTACTGGTTTGACTATAATCCGAGGGAGAGGCGCAATATGCCGGTGAAGATGCCCCTGAGGTACGTTATAGAGATGTTCTGTGACCGCGTTGCGGCGAGCAAGATATATCAGGGAGAGAACTACAGCGAGTTGCATCCTATCGAGTACTTCGAGCGCGGCCGCGCTTCCCGCATCATCCACCCTGAGACGTCGGATTTTTTGGAGAAGCTTTTACGTATGCTGGCGGAAAGGGGCGAGGCGGAGACCTTCGCCTACGTAAAGCAGTATATTAAAACACATAAGGATTATTGATGGCAAAATTTGATTTCGTTACGAATATAGACGACGGAAAGAGCGAGTTTGACCGCTCACTTTCGGAGCTGTGCGCCTATGACGTGGCACCAGTCACCGAGAAGAAGCGTATAAGCGGCGGTACCGTCGCCTTCAACGTCTTCCGTTACGGGCTTTTGTTCCTGTTTATCGGTATCTTCGTGTACTGCGTGTATATGATAGGCCGCAAGAGCACCGATTACGCCCGTGCAGACGATCTGTACGGCGATCTTGCAGAGCGCTTTGAGAGTGATGATTTCGCTTTGGGGGCGGACTCGGAGCTTTTACCCTTAAAGGCGGGCGTCGGCGACGCCACCTTGCCGGGCTTTCAGGAGCGCCTCGACGGTAAGGCTCCCGAGCAGGTCACTACCGCTACGGGCGGAGCCATGGCAAGGGCAAAGATCGCCGCGCTTAAGAAGCTGAACCCCGATTCCGTTGCGTGGATAATGGTAGACGGAACACGTATCTCTCTGCCCGTAGTGCAGGGTGAGGATAATGAGTATTATCTGAATATCACCTTTGACGGTCAGGAAAACTGGGCGGGAACGGTCTTTGTCAGCGCAGATATCTCACATAAGGTCACCGAGAATAAGAACTACGTTATTTACGGTCACAATATGGAGGGCTCGCAGATGTTCAGCGACGTGACCCGCTTCCTTGAGGAGGAGTTCTTCTATCAGAACAGGTATATCACTCTGTACACGGAAGAGGGGCTGTTTACCTATGAGATATTCGCCATCTTTAAAGCCCACGAGGACGACCGATACTTCCATACTTACTTTACCTCCGATCGGGAGTTCCGTGACTTTATGTATGAGATGAACGATTCCTCTCTTTTCCAGATAGACGGAATGGAGTTTACCGAGGAGGACAGGATCATCACCCTGTCCACCTGCACCAACGAAACCTTTGAAGAGCGTTACGCTCTACAGGCAAAGCTTATAAAGCACGAGGAATGACAGATGAAGTACAACGTAGACAGTCAGTTTATAATCGACTTTTTCCGCGAGATAGTGGAGATACCAAGCCCCGTTGGCTACTACAAAGAGCTGAACGCCAAAATGGGCGAGTTCGCCGCGCGCTTTGGCGAGGAAGTCACCTTTGACAATAAGAGCACCGCTTACATAACCCTTGAGGGTGAGGATAACTCAAAGACGGTTATGGTGGGCGCTCACCTTGACACCCTGGGACTTATGGTGAGAAGGATAGAGAGTGACGGCACTCTGCGTGTCCGTCAGCTGGGCGGCGTCAACTATAATAACCTGGAGGGCGAGACCGTTACGGTACACACCCGCGACGGCAGAAGGTATACGGGCCTCTTTATGTGCCAGAGCCATTCGGTGCACGTTTTTGAGGACTGCAGGACTCTCGACCGTACAGAGAAGACCATGATGATAGTCCTGGACGAGAAGGTGAAGAGCGCTGACGACGTACGAGCCCTGGGCATAGCCCATGGAGATCACGTGTCTATAGATCCCCGATTTCAGTATACCGAGAAGGGCTATCTCAAGAGCCGCTTTATCGACGATAAGGCAGGCGTTGCCTGCGTTTTCGCGGCGCTGAAGTATATGAAGGAAAACGGCTTAAAGCCTAAATATAAGACTATCCTCGCATTTCCCTATTGCGAGGAGATAGGGCTCGGCGGTACCTACGTGCCCGAGGGAGTTTCCGAGTTTGTTGCGGTGGATATCGGTCTTATAGGCCCCGACTATGACGGAGACGAGTATAAGGTCAGCATCTGCGCCAAGGACGCCACGGCTCCCTACGACTACGACCTGACCAATCGGCTTATCGAATGCGCCAAGGCAACGGACACCGACTATGCTTTGGATATGTATTTTAACTACGGCACCGACGCCAACGCGTCCATCCGTGCGGGCAATAACCTCCGTGCCGCCACCTTCGGTATGGCAGTCTGGTGCAGCCACGGCATGGAGCGCACACATATCGACGGCTTGATTGGTACGACCAACGTACTCCTTGAATATATGCTGTAAAACAAAAAACAACTGTGAGGTGACTCACAGTTGCTTTTTTGTTTTATAGCGTTATAAGTTTATCAATATCCATCAGAGAACTAAAACATAATGGGGTGAATGTATGGAAGGGGATAAGTATAAGTTTATCAATATCCATCAGGGAACTAAAACAGGGCGGTGTGCTTGCCGACGATAACTCGGGTATAAGTTTATCAATATCCAGCAGAGAACTAAAACTAACGCTATAAAGTCCACCGACGAGGCGGGGTATAAGTTTATCAATATCCATCAGAGAACTAAAACCCTGCGAGCTCGTAGACGTCAAGTCTGAGGTATAAGTTTATCAATATCCATCAGAGAACTAAAACAACCAACGGGGCAATAAATTTAACACCCGCAGTATAAGTTTATCAATATCCATCAGAGAACTAAAACCTCGGAGGCACGTATGAGTGATATCATTACGTATAAGTTTATCAATATCCATCAGAGAACTAAAACAACGGCATTACAACTGAAAACCAAATCTCGTATAAGTTTATCAATATCCATCAGAGAACTAAAACCTTAAAATAAGTGTATCATATAAGCGTGAAAAAATCAAGCTATAACTCTACGAAGTCTCTGGGAGTGAGAAAATCCTCGGTTGCGGTCTTCTCACCCACCAGTATCTTCATGGCGTTATACTGCTTTTCCGTTATCTGCAATACCCGCACAGACCCCTTGGGAGGCAGGTGCTTTTTCAGTCGCTCGGTATGCTTGGCGGAGATGCCCTCCCTATTCCCGGGTCTCCCGGGAGCACCTCCGTGGCCAACTCCGCTACTCTTGCTGTGTATTCTCTGTTACAGCTATACAGCTTCATCACCTTGGCCTGATTCTCATTCTTTCGCCGAAGTTAATGACCACGGTTCTGAACATTTGATCCTACCGCCCTTTCTGCCGAGAATGTTGATATCGTATTTCTCCACCTCGTCATTTCGTGAGATAGTGAATGCCTTTTTTGCAAGGGTAGGTGTATTGTCGTTAGCGTAATAAAATAAGGACTGTTGGATGCTATACACCGCCTTATAGTATCCCTCGAACTTCACCTTGCCCTTCTTATCCAGTACGCGCAGGTAGTCGTTGGGGAAGAGATAGGCAACGTGCTCAGCGTAGTCTGCAGGGATGCTCTCGCGCTTGCGTAAGAGCTTCTTTCCCCTCTTGACCAGGTCGACGAAGCGTACTCCGCAGGTCTTGGTATATCCGTCAGTATCCTTGTATACCTCTACGCAGTAGTACTTCAACATACCAAGGTTGGTATAGTTACCCTCTGCCACGTCCTTCCTATAGTAGTTAGAGTATTTACCTGTGTTAAGGGTGACCTTGTATACCGGCTGTCCCTTGTCGGTGACAAAGCGGGTGAGACCGTTCTCCGTCAGGTACTTTTCCACCGTGTAGCTATCCCCCTTGCCCTCGAAGATCCTGGTTAACGTTGCACGCAGGGCCTCATCACCCGTGTACAGCTTGTCCATATCCTTGGGCGTTACTGCGGTTATCGCTTTTCTCACAAGCTTATAGGTCTCGCCGTCTACGGTGACTATACGCACGGGGTTGGAATCGGCGATGCAGCCTTGGAACTTCTTATTCTGCTTATGAGAGGTGATGGGCATATGGGGCGGCAGGACGAAGGTGTGCTCGGGGTAGCAACGTGCTATGCCCTCGGCGAACTTCTCGCCGTCCCCCTCGTAGAAGCGGCAGGTGACCTCCTCCTCTAAGTTGCGCACGTAGGACGGGGTCTTTCCTGAGTGGGTCAGCAGACTGCGGGTATACTCCTCGCTGAAGCCGTAGTGAGCCTTCATTTTCTCTACGCACTTTGCCATATACTCGTCATACTCCGGGCTGAGGCGCTTATTATGCTTCTTGAATATATTGTGCAGTCTGATGGAGTCGGAGCCTATCTCGATATACGCAGGGGTGAGATTTGCCACCACTACCGCATCTACGGCGTGATTTAAGTACGTACTGCGGTCCTTCTGCTCTTCTCCCCACTGACAGTGACGGAGCCAGCTCTTACGGAAGCGGGAGGTGACGCTACCCTTTACACCGTGTACGTGGGGCTCTTCGGTACGGAACTTAAGGTGCTTTCTTACGATGCCCATGATATATTTGGTTATATATCTGGTATCGTTGATGTTTCTCGACTTCCACTCCTTCAGCTTACTGTTTGCCTCCTCGCTGTATATGGTCTGCAGTCTGAGGTAGGAGAGCTTTTTCTCGGAGATGGGCGCGCTCTTGCGTGAATATAGATAGTTGACGAATTCTATGTATCTGTCCTTCGCCTCGCCCTTTAAGTACATAAGGGGGGTACGCTGACCCTTCACCTGATTCTCCCTGGTGTACACCAGAGCCTTATTGTTAAGGGTGTTATCCAGTATCAGAGAATAGGGGACGATGTGGTCTATTTCATACTTGTGATGTTTGTCCGTCAGCACGTCGGTCAGGTCACCTAAGGGCTCACCTGAGTAGAGGCACTTGCCCTCTTGCTCTGTGTAAAGGCGGTACTTGTCCATCATGATGCCGCTTACGTCATTGACCTCGATTTTCAGGAGCTTGGCGATGTTTTCACGCACAGTCTCGTTGGCTTTCTCATTTGCGCGCATACGCTTGTCTTGCTCCTGCCTCTCACGGAAACTCTTTCCCAGCTCGCTTGCTACCTCTATGATAACTGCATCGGGTGAACCGTAAACGGCTACTATGGCGTTGATGATCTTTCTCGTCTCGTTGATCGCCTTGAAGACTACGGGATTCTTTCTCACGTCGGGGTCGCTGATGCAGCTCGGTGCCAGGGTGAGCGTGCGCTCGGTGAGGGTGTCCTCCTCCTTGTTCTTAAGGAACTGCGCCTGAAAATTGCCGTAGATATCTCCGCGAAGGAAGGCGTTTATTGCCTCCAGCATATATCTGTAGCCCGCACCCGCAGTGCCGCTGATCTTCTTCCCTGAGAACGCCCTGATGAGTTCATCGGGTGCATTTGTGCTCTTTAACTCAACTCTGCGTCTGGAGGGGGTCTGATACTTTGAGATGGTCTCGCCGATGCGGTGAAGCAGAGACGGCTTCTCGAGATCGAACTGCTCCTCACCGATGATCTCTGACCAGTCGAGGCCTGCCGCCTCCACACAGCTTTTCGCTATCTTCAGGTATTTTATTGCCTTGCCGAGAGCCTTGTCATCAGAGTACTCACTCTTCTTTAGCTCGTATCCGTGTCCCTTAAGTATCCTTTTAACGTCAGACATAGTGAGATTAGCGTTTTGGAGCAGGTGGGAGATCAGCTCCTTTGCTATTTCGGCGGGCAGGGAATACTCACCTGTTGCCTTGTCCACGTAGCGGTACTGAGAGAGGGTGTTGGCTACCGCATACACGTCAGCGATGACCGTGCCACGATGCCCTCGCTTATCCTCGCTGTAGAAGGGGCAGATGCCGATGGTGTCAAGGAATCCGTGATAACGTCTGGTGGGGTCGTTCTTGTCGCCGGGGCCGTCCTCGAAATCACGCTGATTGAATATTATAGTGAGAGTCTGTTCTATCACCTTATCACTAAGTGCAGGGTAGTATCTGCTCTGTGCACGAAGGATCGCCTCCGCCTCCGCACGTAGCAGGGGCCTGCCTATCAGTATGAATTCTCTGTCGGGGTCTGCACTGTTTCTCCTGAACTTCACAAAGTCACCGTTCTTGTAATCGGACAGAAGATATTCGGATACCGTACGTTTTCCGCTCTTCTCAAAGGCTTTGTCAAACTCGGCTACGGCGCTCTTGTTTACGCCTTCCTCCGAACCGTCTTCCGCATCCTCGTAGAAATCTCGGTATCCCCTGTGGTTACAGGTATGCGCAAGGCATTTATATAGTTGAGCTGTGTCGAGCTGTTCGTCAAGAGCGCGTACCTTCAGCGCGTACACGTCATCGTCAAAGCACTCCGCCAGTCTGTCGTTGAAGTCTGCGCCCGCCAGGCCGCACACCTCGAAGTGATTCTTCAGCAGGACCTTCCTATAGTGTCTGCGGCGCACCAGTCGTCTGCCGCCACGGTAGCCACGCCTCTCCTGACAGTAGCTTTGCTTTTCTTTTACGTTTTCTCCCGAGTCGAATATGCGCACTCCGAAGTCCTCGATGTGTGCGTTTTCATCCTTTCCCGATATAACAGCCCAGCCCACTGAGCCTATGCCGATATCCAGTCCGATCCTGTAGCAGAAATCTTTCATTGTTTTCTCCTGTGATTTTATATTGACAAATAGTTTTGCGTGGGGTATAATGTAAACGAACTTAGAAGTGTTGATGTGTAAGTTTATCAATATCCATCAGAATAAACCTTATTGCTAACTTGTGTAAGTTTATCAATATCCATCAGTAAGTTCTAAGATAAGGCATATTTGCCGTGAGGTATGGCGGTATCCTCTGACTAAGCCCGCCAACTTGATTTTTCAGCACACCTTTAGGTGTGCTTTTATTTTACCATATATCGTTATACAATTCAACAGAAAAAAGCCTTGGAGCCAAGCTCCAAGGCTTTTTTATCATAGCAACGGTATATTATTTTCTTTGCAGATGCGCAGGGTTTCGGCATCCCACAGGGATGACTGCACCTCACCGATGTGGGCACAGCCCAGGATCAGCATACAGAGTCTCGACTGACCGATACCTCCGCCGATGGTCAGGGGTAGCTCGCCCGCTAAAAGCATCTTATGGTAGGTCTGGGTGCGGCGTTCATTCTTGTCCGCCTTTGTGAGCTGCTCGTCCAGTGCCTTTTCGTCTACACGGATACCCATGCTGGAGATCTCAAAGGCGTTTTCAAGCACCTCGTTCCAGATGATGATGTCACCGTTTAGGCTCCAGTCGTCGTAGTCGGGAGCACGGTTTCCGTGGGGCTTGCCCGAGCGGAGCTTATCGCCTATCTGCATTACAAATGCGGTCTTATGCTCCTTTACGTACTCCTTTTCCCTCTCTTCGGGAGTAAGCGAGGGGTATAAGTCCTCAAGCTCCTGAGAGGTTATAAAGCTCACCTCTCGGCAGATATTTGCGGTGAGGGCAGGGAACTGCTCCTTTACCTTGTCGCACACGTTTGCGATGGCGTCCACGATAAGTCGAACGTGCTCCTTCAGGTACTCTGCGTTTCTGTCCTCGTCGGTGATTATCTTTTCCCAATCCCACTGGTCAACGTAGATGGAGTGGATGTTGTCCAGCTCCTCGTCACGGCGCACCGCATTCATATCGGTGATGAGCCCCTCGTGGGTAGCAAAGCCGTATCTGCCGAGGGCCACCCTCTTCCACTTTGCAAGAGAATGGACGATCTCCGCATCAGCGCCGATAGCGGGGATATCAAAGCTGACGGGACGCTCTGTTCCGCTCAGATTATCGTTTATGCCCGACTGCGCGGTCACGAAAAGCGGCGCGGATACACGGTGCAGGTTCAGCTTCTTGGAAAACTCCTTCTGAAAGCTGTGCTTAATGTAGTCGATGGCTATCTGTATATCGTAGTTGCCGAGCTTGGGTGTATAATCCTTTGGAACAGTAACCTTGTTCACTTCAAAATACCTCGCTTCCTTTTGACAGCCTATTATACTACTTTGTGACCGAAAAATCAACCCTTAAGAGTATGTTTTACATTCATTTAATTGACAAAAGTCTGTATATGTTATATAATTTTGTAATACTGATGATGTAAGTGAGGGTCTCTATGGATAAAGATAAAAACCGCCCTGCGGACGGGGCGGACACCCTTAAGGATAAAACTACAGGTGAGAGTAATCCTCTTTCGCCAAACGAGCTGCTTTTTGGAAAGAGCGAGGGGGTAAAAGAGGATGAAAAAACGGAAAAAAAGAGCCGCTCCAGGAGAAGGATCGTTATCCTCATAACTGCACTGGTGTTGGCAACGGCGCTGGTGGTAGGAGTGGTCGCCGCGGCGATGAGCGGAGCCTTCAGCCACCTCAAGGAAAGCTACATCAGCTCACCCGAAGATCAGGCGCGAGAGGTCCTGAAAAGGTACGTTGCGTCGAAGATCGACTCTATCGAGGAGACGGATGACCCTGCCGTTTCCGACGGAACCGTCCGTCATGAGGGAACGGTCGGAGTCAGCATGAGCAAAGAGTGTCTTGATATGCTGGAGGAATACGGCGGTATTTCTCTTGATGAAGAGTACTTTGACCTTATCAATGAGCTGAAGCTCTATTACGAGCTTTACGGGGACGGCGATGGTGTCAGCCTGGGCGTCAATCTAAGCGAGAAGGGTGACTCCTTCGGCGCCGTCGGCATTTACGAGTCTGAGCCCGATGCCATTTATCTTGCTCTGCCTGCCTTAAGTCAGGCGCTGATAGGCGATAGGCTGGGCTTTGACCCGGATCTGCCCGATCTGCGAACGGGCGGCGTTTCCGCCGAAGACAAGTCGGAGCTTCTCTCCCTTTGTGAGTCTGTTATCGACTTCGCAACAGACCGTGCAGGTGAAGTAACGAGGGAAAGGGTAAAGGTTGATCATAACGGCAAAACGGTAAAAAGCGATAAGCTGACCTTTAATATAGACAGAGAATGCGCTCTTGCAGTAATGGATCATTTTATCAAGCTCACCGAGGAGCGGAGCGAGCTTTTAGACGGCATCTTCCTTGGAGGTGCCGAAGAGGTAAACGAACTGATCGAGAGTCTCCGCGCTCTGGTGAAGGGCGATTTTGATGCTCTTGCAGAGCTTTGGATATACAAGGGCGAGCTCATCGGCGCGTATATCAAGGAGGAGGGAAGCGGACTGAGCTTTTCGCGCATGGCGAGCGGTGACGTACTGAAGCTTTCCTTCCGTTTGGCGGGCTTCCCTGTGTCCCTGTCCGGCTCTTATGCAGACGGAAACGGCGATCTCGCCCTGTCGGTGCTGGGCATCAACGTGGCGCGCATCGTGGTAGAGGGCTTTTCCTTCAAAAACGGCATTCCCGACGGTACGGTAAGCATTTCTCTGTCGGATGCGGTCACCAATCTTGTCACGTCGTACACGGACGAGGGCATCCTGTCTTCACTTATTGGTGAGGGTACTGCCATCGGTGAAATGATGGGCTATGAGATACGCTTTGCTTTTGAAGCGGATAAAGACGATTATCTTGCACAGATAAAGGTGCACGACCCCGAAGGACACTTTGATCTTCTGACTCTTTCGGTGGACGGAAGCGCCGCGGGGGACACGGAGCCGTATGACTGCGAGGGCAGTGACAGATACGGCTTAGATGAGTTCGGCGAGTACAGAGAGACCATCGTGTTATCCACGGAGCTGCTGGACGCCGTAAAGGCTCTGCCCGATTCCCTAAAGGGGCTCTTTGACGGTAAGCTTATGGCTATAATAGACAGCGGCGTTTACGTGCTTGCGTCCTCCTCTTGGATGGAGGAAAACTTCGGCGGCTATCTGGATCGGTATCTCGATCCCATCCTTGACAGAGTGGAAGATCTTATATCGTAAGGAATGTATAATGAAAGCAGAAATAAAGAATATAGAGAAATATTTCGGTAAGAAGCAGGTGCTGTGCGGCGCTTCTCTTACCGCCGAGGGCGGTGAATACATCACCGTGGCGGGAGGTAACGGAAGCGGTAAGAGCACTTTGCTCGGGGTGTTGGCGGGTACCCTCTCGGGCTCGGGCAGCTTTCTCGTTGACGGGGAGGAGCTTATGGGCAACGACAAAAAGCGCAATAAGGTCATCGGCTACATCCCGCAGACGCCGCCCCTTTTTGAGGAGCTTACCGCGAAGGATCATCTGGAGCTTTTCTGGGGCAAAAAGGGAATGAACGGTAAGGTTGGCAAGGGTATCGCCTCTATGCTGGGAGTTGACGAATTCCTTCGCGTACCTGTTCGCAAGATGTCGGGAGGAATGAAGAAGCGCCTGTCGGTGGCTTGTGCCGTGGCTCACGGCCCCTCCATACTGTTCCTTGACGAGGTGGGCGCGGCCCTTGACCCCGACTGCCGTGAGAGCATATACGGTTATATCAGAGCCTTTTGCGCGGCGGGAGGCATAGTCATCTCGGTTACTCACGACCTGGGCGAGATAACGCGCTCCGACCGTTGCTACGCGCTGAAGGGCGGTGTCCTCGGCGAGGTGAAGGCATCCGAGCGCACTGAACTTTTTGAGGAGCTGTATTCATGATAAAATGGAGCGGCTATGCCCGTTCTTCACTTAAACGGGCGTTTAAACTTTTACCGGCTATCCTGTTGATCGCCGCGATACTTGTCGGCGTTATGGGCGTTGCCTTTTCGGTGATGGCGCATAACAACGAGGAGCTGAAGTTCCGTGTGCGCGTCGGCCTTGTGGGCGACACGGAGGGTGAGCACTTGGGTATCGGCCTTTTGGTGCTTGATAAGCTGGACACCTCTGCGGTAGCAGTGGAGTTTATACCGTACGAAGACGAAGAAAGCGCCAGAGACGACGTGCGTAGCAGTTACCTTTCTGCTTACGTGTACGTTCCCGAGGGCTTTTTAGAGAGTGTACTGACCGGTGAGAACCTGCCTATGAGCCTTATCACCGCTGACAGAACGGATACCCTGATACCGTCTCTTATACGTGAGATGGCGGGCTATGCCTCGGGTTACGTTACCGATTCACAAAAGGCCATCCGCGCTATGCGTCAGTGCGTGCGTGAGTACGATATAGACGAGGTGGATATGGATAAGGTCACCGACGACCTTAACTTAAGATATATCACTATGGTCACGGGCAGAGGCTCTCTTGCCGAGGTTACCGAAACCGGCGAGATGGGCTCGGTTTCCTTTGGAGGATACTATCTGTGCGCCTTTCTTTTCGTATTCTTAATGCTTTTCTCGGTCATGGCGACACCGCTCTTTGCGGGAAGCAGAGAAAAGCGCGCTTATTATAAGTCTTACGGCGTAAAAGCGGTAGGGCAGATAGGCGCAGAGTTTATTTCCTACGCTATGGCGGCGCTTGCAGTCGTGCTCATTCTTTGCATCGCGGCGGGTGTTTTCCTGCCTGAAGGTATGATACGTGAGTTTACCGATCCGCTTGGCGATATGTTGGAGTTTTTCCTTCGCGCGCTTCCTTCAATGCTGCTTATCTTCAGCATCTCATTTTTACTGTGGGAGCTGGTGCCCGATACGGTAAACGGAGTGCTTTTACAGTTTATTACGGCGGTGGGCATCGGTTACGTTTCCGGATGCTTTTACCCTTCACGTCTTTTCCCCGAAGCGGTACAGAGCTTCGCCTCCGTTTTGCCTACGGGCGTGGCTCTGTCGGGTATGCGTGACGCGCTGACGGGCTCTTTAAGCCTTGTGGGTGTGCTGCTCACTTTGACCCTTGCCACCGTATTTTTCTTTGGGTCGTGCGCTATGCGTTCCTACCGTCTGGGTAAAGGAGGTAAAGCATGAAAAACGGTTTTAAAGGCTTTTTATCCTTCTTTATAAAACAGCAGAAGCGGCTTTTCTCCCGCCCTGCCTTTATAGTGCTCTTATGCCTTGTAGTTCTGATGTCGGCGGCCCTGTCCCTTGCGGGGGATGACAGCGGAGGTATGGTGTACGTGGGTCTTGCCACAGAGGACGCAGACCCTGTTGCCCTTGAGATAGTAGATGGGCTTACCTCGAAAAGCGGAATGGCAAGCTACGAGAAGGTCAGCCCCGAGGAGGGCGAAGCGGCAGTAAGGGAAGGCCGTCTTGATGCCGTATGGATATTCCGCAGTGACTTTTCGGGCATTGTCAAGCGTGTGGCAATGGGCGATAGTGCATACGCTCCCGTTAAGGTCATAGCGGGTGAGGACACCCCCGCAGGTGCGCTTGCCCGTGAGCAGCTCTATGCTCTTATCTATCCTTATATGTCCGAGGCTCTTTACGAGGGCTTTAACCGCGAGGAGCTTGGTCTTGACGGCGAGCAGTCGTGGGACGTTATGGATGATTATTCGTTGAAGGACGATATCATCACCTACGAGACCCTGAGCGGAGAGATACCGAGGGGAGACGACGATTATCTTCTGGACAGCCTGCGCGGGCTTTTGGCTCTGTGCGTGATGCTATGTGCTTTTGCCTGCGTTATGTACGCCTTAAAGGATACCGCAGACGGAGTGTACGATTTTCTTCCCCAGCGCTCACGCTTCTTTCCGTTATTATCAGGCGTGTTTGCGGGTGCACTTGATGCAGGCGTGATAGCGTGTCTTGCGCTTGTCCTCTCGGGCAGCAGGATGAATGCCGCGGACGCTCTGGGAATGCTCCTTTACGTTACGTCGGTGACGGTATTCACCTTCTTCGTGGGCAGTCTCTGCTCACGCAGAGAGGTGTTGGGCACCGTGCTTCCCATGGTGATAATCGTTACTGCCATAATCTGTCCTGTGTTTATCAATATCTATGCCCCGGAGCCACTGAGAGTGCTCCTTCCCACCTATCTGTATCTGCAGGCATACGGTAACCCCGTATATTTTATCCATATGCTTGTTTATACGGTGGCGGTAGGCGCCCTTGCTTATCCCGTGTTCTGTGTAAGAACGAAAAAGTAAAAGGAAAACGCCAAAAGGCGTTTTCCTTTTACTTTATAAATATTACCTCTTTTTCAAGGGTCTGCGCCTTGCGCACGGTCTGTGCCGTGCCCGAGCGTGTTTTGCTTTCATCGTATACCGCGATAAGTCGGTCGCAAACCTCGGCGAGGAAATAGTTTCTCGCCTTGAAGCAGGTGGGGGTGTAGTTATCCGATACGGTGATAACGTCGGTGGCAAACTCCAGTACCTTGTCGTATAAGGGGAGGAAGGACGGCTTTATGGAGCTTCGGTGACCCTTATAGGGTATGACCGCATAAAGCTCGATATCGGGGAAGTAGGCGCTGACACGCAGTACCACCTCCGCCGCCCACAGGTCTACGCCCTCTGCCATTCCCGTATAAAAGATACGGTAGCCCTCAAAGCAGGCGTTGCTCACAGCGCGGAAGAGCTTACTTTTTAATTCTATACAGCGGGCATCACCCTCGTCGTATCCAAAGTCAAATGACGACGGACGGTGCCCGGTGAAGGAACAGATCTTTTTCATTTTACCAATGTTCTAAAAAAATCAGACCTCGGTACGCCGAGGTCTGAAGTTTTTCGATAGCTTACTT
This sequence comes from Eubacteriales bacterium, assembly GCA_045546375.1. Lineage (GTDB taxonomy): Bacteria > Bacillota > Clostridia > Oscillospirales > CAG-272 > CAKSEI01. The sequence goes on from JAZQCR010000131.1 coordinate 29,157, forward strand.
ATGCCTTGTTAACAGAGCCGAAGAGTTCCATCTTTTCCTTAACGGTAGCCTTGATAGCTTCAAATCCGGGCGCCAGAAGCTTTCTGGGGTCGAAGCCCTTGCCCTGCAGATCCTTACCTGCCTCAACGTACTCTCTGGTAGCAGCCGCAAATGCGAGCTGGCACTCGGTATTAACGTTGATCTTGGAAACGCCCAGGGAGATAGCCTTTGCGATCATATCTGCGGGGATGCCGGTACCGCCGTGAAGAACCAGAGGCATAGTGCCGGTCTTCTCCTGGATAGCTGCCAGGGTGTCGAAGGAAAGACCTGCCCAGTTTTCGGGGTACTTACCGTGGATGTTACCGATACCTGCGGCCAGCATGGTAACGCCCAGGTCAGCGATCATCTTGCACTCGTCGGGGTCAGCGCACTCGCCTGCGCCTACGACGCCGTCTTCCTCACCGCCGATGGAGCCTACCTCTGCCTCAAGGGACAGACCCAGCTTATCGGTGAGCTCTACGAGCTCCTTGGTCTTTGCTATGTTCTCCTCGATAGGATAGTGACTTCCGTCGAACATTACGCTGGAGAAGCCTGCCTCGATGCAAGCCTTAGCGCCTTCGTAGGAGCCGTGGTCAAGATGCAGAGCTACGGGAACGGTGATGCCCAGCTCGTTTATCATACCCTTTACCATACCCACGATGGTGGTGTAACCGCACATATACTTGCCTGCGCCCTCGGAAACACCGAGGATAACGGGGCTGTTTAACTCCTGCGCGGTGAGCAGGATAGCCTTGGTCCACTCAAGGTTGTTGTTATTGAACTGACCTACAGCGTAGTGTCCTTCCTTTGCCTTTGTAAGCATTTCTTTTGCTGATACTAATGCCATTATTTGTATCCTCCAAATTTTTGTACTGATAGTATTTTACACTAAAACACCCCAAAAATCAAGACGAATAATGAATAACTGAAAGATTTTCATCGTTTTTGGCAAAAAATGTGAATATTTTCAGCACTCTTTACACCTTGTTAACAAAAAAGCCTTGACAAAGCCCTGAAAGACGACTATAATATACCAAGAAATTAGCACTCCGACACTTCGAGTGCTAAAAAATACAGGAGGAACGGATGTACTACGAGTTAAGCGACCGAAAGAAACTGATCTTAAAGGCGCTGGTGGACGCACACATAGAGAACGGCGATCCCGTAGGCAGTCGTTATCTTACGGAAAGCACGCAGTTAGGAATCTCCAGTGCCACCATTCGAAACGAGATGGCGGAGCTTGAGGAGATGGGTTATCTCTGTCAGCCTCACACGTCAGCGGGGCGCGTACCCACCGAGCTGGGTTACCGTTTCTACGTAGATGCCCTGATGCAGGCGTATGACCTGAAGCAGAGCGAGGTGAGAGCCTTAAATGATATGCTCTCCGATCGCGTAGCGGAGCTTGACAAGATCCTCGATAAGGCGGGACGGTTTATGTCAAATATGACTAATTATACTGCCCTTGCCATACAGCCCAAGCGCGGGCACGCTACCGTTTACCGATATAATACGGTGCCCGTGGACGACTACAACTTCCTTTTGGTAGTCATCTTCGGCGCGGGGGCAGTAAAGACCAAGTATATACACACTGAGTTTCCGGTAGATGAGGGAACGCTGAAACAGCTTGAGCGTGTGCTCAATCGCTATATGGCAGAGGTTGACGTATCCACTCTCACGATCCCCACGGTAATGCAGATGGAGCGTGAGATGGGGGATGCCTCGTCTTTGATCAATCCCGTCACCAAGTATATTTACGAGCTGCTTGGTGAGAGTGACGGAGGAGCGCTGAAGCTCGAGGGTGTTGACCGACTGCTTGAATACCCCGAGTTTACCGATATTAATAAGCTGAAGGGCGTGCTGGGGTTGATGGAGCGCCAGGACGACCTATTAGATCTTGTTTCCGGCGCAGGCGACGGAGTGAAGGTGCTTATCGGTAAGGAAAATTCCGTACCCGTTATGAACGACTCCACACTTATCTTCCGTACTATTAAGAGCGGAGACAAGGTGGTGGGTGCCATCGGAGTTATCGGTCCCTGCCGTATGGACTACGCAAAGGTCATCTCAACGGTTGATGCCCTGTGCGGACAGATAGAAAATGTAATCAACGCAGGCTTACCGCCTGCAAGATCGGAGGAAGAAAATGGCTGAAGAAACTAAGATCCCCGAGACCGAGGAGGTCACGGAGGAAAAGGCAGAGGTAAAGGAAAAGAAGCCGAAGAAGGAATCTGCCGCGAAAAAGGAAATAGCTAAATTAAAGGAAGAACTGGAGGCACAGAAGGATCAGTACCTTCGCCTTGCCGCCGAGTACGATAATTTCCGCCGCCGCTCACAGCTTGAGAAGGAGGCCATCTACGGCGACGCTTACGCCGATGCGCTGAAGGCTCTGCTCCCCACGGTTGATAATCTGGAAAGAGCCCTTAAGTATCCCGACTCTGCGAAGGTGGTAGAGGGCGTGCAGATGACGTATAATAAATTACGGGAGACCCTTTCTACCCTCGGCATAGAGGAGATACCCTGTGAGACCTTCGACCCCAACTATCATAACGCCGTTATGCATATAGAGGACGACTCCTACGGCGAGAGCGCTGTCGTAGAGGTGTTTGAGAAGGGCTACAAGCGCGGAGACAAAGTGATCCGCTATGCGATGGTCAAGGTAGCAAATTGACGCTCCAAAGCCCACAGGGCTTTGAAAAGGAGTTTTTACCGACGCGCATGTCGCCGGTAAAAACGAAGATCAAATTAATAAAACCTGCGGTAACAAATATCGCGGAAATATAAATAAGTAAAAAATTTCTTATATACATTTTGGAGGAAAAATCACAATGGCAAAGATCATCGGTATCGACTTAGGTACTACAAACTCATGTGTCGCAGTTTATGAGGGCGGCGAGCCCATCGTTATAACTAATCCCGAGGGCGCGCGTACCACCCCCTCTGTAGTCGGCTTTTCCAAGTCCGGCGAGAGAATGGTAGGTCAGGTGGCAAAGCGTCAGGGCATCACTAATCCCGACCGTACGGTTATGTCCGTAAAGCGCGAGATGGGTACTGACTATAAGGTAACTATCGACGATAAGAACTATACTCCTCAGGAGATCTCCGCTATGATCCTCTCTAAGCTGAAGGCTGATGCGGAGGCATATCTCGGAGAGAGCGTATCTCAAGCGGTTATCACCGTACCTGCATACTTCTCCGACGCACAGCGCCAGGCTACCAAGGACGCAGGTAAGATCGCAGGACTTGAGGTGCTTCGTATCATCAACGAGCCTACTGCGGCGGCACTTGCTTACGGCCTTGATAAGGAACAGGATCAGAAGATAATGATCTACGACCTGGGCGGCGGTACCTTCGACGTATCCCTTCTTGAGATCAGCGACGGAGTTTTTGAGGTTCTCGCTACCGCAGGTAACAACCGTCTGGGCGGTGACGATTTCGACGCTCGTATCATCGACTGGATCGCAACCGAGTTTATGAAGGAGAACCCCGGCATCGACCTTCGCAAGGATAAGATGGCGGCACAGAGACTGAAGGATGCGGCAGAGAAGGCGAAGATCGAGCTTTCCGGTATGGCTACCGCTAACATCAATCTGCCCTTCATTACCGCTGACGCAGAGGGTCCCAAGCACTTTGAGAAGGATCTCACGAGGGCAAAGTTCAACGAGCTTACCGCAGACCTGGTAGAGGCTACCATGGGCCCCGTTAAGAGAGTTATCTCCGACTCGGGCGTATCCGCATCTCAGGTTGATAAGGTGCTGCTGGTAGGCGGCTCTACCCGTATTCCCGCAGTTCAGGATGCAGTAAAGAACTTCATCGGCAAGGAGCCTTTCAAGGGCATCAACCCCGACGAGTGCGTTGCTATCGGTGCGGCAGTTCAGGCAGGTGTCCTGGGCGGTGACGTTAAGGGACTTCTGCTTCTGGACGTAACTCCTCTGTCTCTCGGTATCGAGACCCTTGGCGGTGTATTCAATAAGATCATTGAGAGAAATACCACCATTCCTACCAAGAAGAGCCAGATCTACTCCACCGCCGCAGACGGTCAGACCTCCGTTGAGGTACACGTTCTGCAGGGTGAGCGCTCTATGGCGGCAGACAATACCACCCTCGGACGCTTCAGCCTTGACGGTATCGCTCCCGCTCCCCGCGGTATTCCTCAGATCGAGGTAACCTTCGACATCGATGCTAACGGTATCGTTAACGTAACTGCGAAGGATAAGGGTACGGGCAAGGAACAGCACATCACCATCACCTCCAGCACCAATATGAGTGACGAGGACATCGATAAGGCTGTTAAGGAAGCCGAGAAGTACGCTGAGGAGGATAAGAAGCGCAAGGAGGCTGTTGATACAAAGAACAATGCCGAGAGCCTTATCTTCCAGAGCGAGAAGGCTCTGACCGAGCTTGGCGACAAGGTTGACGAGGGAGAGAAGACCGCCGTTAACGACGCTATCGCAAAGCTTAAGGAGACTGTAAAGGGCGAGGATATCGAGGCTATCAAGGCTGATACCGAGGCGCTCCAGCAGGCATTCTACAAGCTGTCCGAGAAGTTATACGCGCAGGCTCAGGCACAGAACCCCGATATGGGCGGCGCAGGTGCAGGAGCATCCGACGACGGCACTATCAATACCGATTTTGAGGATAAGACAAACGAGTGATCGGTAAAAAACCTAACGGTTTTTCACCGGTATAGGCTCCGTGCATTCGCATCTGCGCGCCGCATTCGCGGCACTTGCGGAGCCGTAAGGAGTTTTTACCGACGCTCATGTCGTCGGTAAAAACAGGATTTTATTAAAAATAGGCAGATCAGGGCGACCAAACGGCCGCCCGTGATTTGCGTTAACGAGGCTATATAGTTATGGCAGATAAGCGAGATTATTATGAGGTGCTCGGCATAGAGAAGGGCGCCGACGACGATTCTATAAAAAAAGCATATCGCAAGATGGCGAAGAAGTACCACCCGGACCTTAATCCCGGCGATAAAGCGGCGGAGGAAAAGTTCAAGGAGGTAAACGAGGCCTACGAGGTACTCTCCGACTCCCAAAAGCGCTCTATGTACGACCAGTACGGCCACGCGGCATTCGATCAGAGTGCAGGCGGCGGTGCAGGCTACGGAGGCTTTGGCGGCTTCGGAGGTTTCGGCGACTTTGGTGACATAGGTGACATTTTCTCCTCGTTCTTCGGTGGAGGCGGAGGCGGCAGCCGCCGTCGTAACGGCCCTGTGCGCGGTGAGGATATTCATCTGCGCCTCGGCATCACCTTTGAGGAGGCGGCAAAGGGCTGTAAGAAAGAGGTCAGCTACGCACGTATAGAGGAGTGCCGTGACTGCGGCGCTACGGGCGCCAAGAAGGGTACCTCACCCGAGACCTGCTCACGCTGCGGCGGTAGCGGCTCTATACGTACACAGCAGAGGACTATCCTGGGAGTGATGCAGTCCACCTCCACCTGTCCCGACTGTAACGGCAGGGGCAAGACGGTGAAGGATCCCTGCGGCAACTGTCGCGGTAAGGGCTATGTCCGTGTAAATAAGAAGATAGACGTCACCGTCCCTGCGGGCATCAACGACGGACAGACCATGTCCGTGGGACTTCAGGGTGATGCGGGCAGAAACGGCGGCGGTTACGGCGATCTTCTCGTCACGGTAAGTGTGCGTCCTCACCACATTTTCGAGCGTAGCGGATACGACTTATACTGCGAGATACCGCTGTCCTTTACCGAGGCGGCGCTTGGCGCGGAGATAAAGATACCTACTCTTGATGAGGACGTGGAATATAAGATCCCCGAGGGAACCCAGACGGGCACCACCTTTACACTTCGCGGCAAAGGCGTACAGCGTCTTAACTCCAAGAACAAGGGTGATCTGCATTTTACCGTAGTAGTGGAGACCCCCCGAAACCTTAATTCAAAGCAGAAGGAGCTACTTCGTGAGCTTTCCGAGAGCCTTGACGGTAAGGACGAAAAGAAAAAGTCGAGATTTAAGAAAAGACGGTAAGAGATGAAGTATACACAGATAAAGGTGACCTGCCTTTCCCACGAGCTTGACAGGGTCAGCGCGGTAATGAGCGTTATCGACACGGGCCTTATGATAGAGGACTACTCGGACATAGAGGATATGGATACCTGCTACGGCGAGCTTATCGACGAGAGTCTGTTAAATGCCGACAGAGTCCACGCGGCGGTGAGCCTCTTCTTAACAGAGGAGAAAAGTGCCGCCGACACGGTGGCTTTCCTTCGTGAGCGCTTTTCGGCTGAGAGCCTGGAAACATCTATCTCGGTGGATGGCGTGGACGAGGCCGACTGGGAAAATGAATGGCGCAAGTATTATCACCCGGTACATATAGGTGAGCGCATCACCGTAGTTCCCGCTTGGCAGGAGTATGACGCACGTGAGGACGAGGTCATCGTTAAGATGGACCCCGGCCTTGCCTTCGGCACCGGCACTCACGAAACAACACGCCTTTGCGCTACTTTGCTTGAAAAGTATATGGCGAAGGGCGACACCGTCCTCGACGTAGGCACGGGAAGCGGCATTCTCGCCATTATCGCAAAGAAGCTGGGCGCGGGCACTACCGCAGGCACAGACATAGACCCGGTGGCGGTCAGAGTGGCAAAGGAGAATGCCACCGACAACGGCGAGCAGATCGACTTCTTCGTTTCCGACCTGTTAGCGGCGGTGAAGGATGAGTATAATATCGTGGTAGCCAACATCGTGGCGGATATCATCATCCGTATGGCCCCCGACGTGAAGCGTGTTATGGCACCTGCTGCAAAACTTATCGTCAGCGGCGTTATAGCCGATAGGGAAGAGGAGGTAGTTGCCTCCCTCACCGAAAACGGACTTCGCTTAACCGAGCGTCTGTGCGAAAACGACTGGCGCGGAATGGTATTTGAGAAATAAGTAAAAAGGCAGTTCATACGAACTGCCTTTTTGCTTGACACGGAAATCAAATTTTTATATAATGAATTTGTAACCAAATGGAATTTTTTGCGTCTTATATGGTGAAACACCCGTGGAAGGAGAGCAAAAATGAAAAAACTATCACTTTTATTAGCACTTATACTGTGCCTTTGTTCAATTGGCTGTAATGTGGAAACCGACGGGAGCGCCGAGCCTATCACAGAGAATATGACGGAAAGCGTGACCGAAGCTACGGGTAATACAGATGAATTTGAGAAATTGACGGAAGGTGATTATACGTATGTTTTGGATAAAGGTGCGGCGGTCATAACGGCGCATCTTAATAGCGGAGAAGCAAACCTGGTCGTTCCCGATAGCTTGGGGGGCAATACGGTAGAGATAATTGCATCCGAAGCCTTTTATCAACACACAGAACTAAACGGTATTGTGTTGCCGCGGCAATTAAAGAAGATTGAGGGCGCGGCTTTTTACCGTTGCTATTCTTTAACTGAAATTACGATTCCCTGTGACGTCGAGGAGATTACCTCTAATCCGTTTTTTAGGGCTTCTTCGCTGGAGGTTATCAACGTAGCTTCCGAGAATGAATATTTTTGTTCAGTGGACGGTGTTTTGTTTAGTGAAGACAAAACCGAGATGATATGCTATCCGGAGGGTAAGACTGATGAAGAGTACGTTATTCCGGGATCAGTGTGCAAATTAAACGGTGACACGTTTGGCTACCGAACGGGTATAAAACGTCTTACCGTTTACTCAACCGTAACTGACCTGCCGGATTATAATATGTTTGTGTATCCGGAGGATATTACACTGATCGTTGAGCCTGATTCTGCGATCTACGATTATGCTGTCAAGCACGAATTGAATTATGAATTGATGAATTGATCACAGCATTGAAAGGAGCGTAAATAATGAAAAAATTATCCCTATTGTTAGCCCTGTTTCTTTGTATTACTGTCATAGGATGTGCCAAAGAGACTAAAGGCACCGAGATAACGATTGATACGGAGAAGACCGTAACCGAGCCCGTAACGGATAAGGGCACAGAGCCTACTGCTCCTTCCGCCGAGCCGACGGAGCCCACGGGCGGCGACCGTGAGCCTGCCTTTGACGTGACCACTGCCGAGGACTACGGCTATATCTGCGAAATGGCACAGAGCGACGTGCGCTTCGGGTGGGTAAAGGCGTTTATCGAAAAGGATGTCACCGCCTGCGCCGACATGATGCAGATCTTCTCTGAGGAGTACTGGGACGAGCGCAATTATAAGTATTATGAGTGGTTTGAGTATCTGAACCTTATTGAGCTTGGCGGATACTCCGTGGAGCTTACGAAGGATGATAACGGCAACGATGAACTCTACTTTAATTTCGAGATAGTTAAAAGCGACTATGACGTTTTCCCTATTGGTACCTACAGATATGCGGTTTACGAGGGTATGATGTCAAAGGCCGCTTGGGTCAGGGTGGATAAGGAAGAGCCCGAGCTTGATGAGTGGATAAGCGAAAACATTAGCTATTTCGTGCAGATCCTCACCCTTGATAAGGCCTCCGATTACTGGAAGCGTGCTGCGGACGGTATTTACCTGGCGGTATTCGCACAAAAGGCGCAGACGGATAACTTAATTTCCGTGGAAGCCCTTCAGGCAGGCGCACTTGCGATGTTCGGCATTGAGGACTTCGTTCCCGGTGACGGCTTTGCCCTTCCTGTGGACGGCGGCTACAGCATGAAAGGCCGCGGCGGCGTGGTGGCAGAGTTTGAGCTTGATAAGCTCGAGACGGATGGGGCAAAGAGCGATATTTACGTTCAGTTCTTTGCCGATCCCGTTCATACGGTAAAGTCATACTACGTTAAATACTCATTTGAAAAGACGGATGGCGATCATCCCTACAAGCTGCTTTCGGTAGAGGTCATTGATGAGGGTAAGTACTCTCCCTTCTATTGGAGCGTATAACTAAAAACAAAAAGAGCTCTTCGGAGCTCCTTTTTTGTGTAAATCAACTATGGTGAAGGCTGTAATTCGTTTTTTTATAAAAATATTACCAAAATATTCTTTTTGTGGTAAAAATCTATTGATAATTTTTTGAAAAACTGATATAATGAGTTTGATTTGGGATTTGGTTCCAAATTTTGTGCAATAATAAATAAAGAAAAAATAAAAAACACCAAAACAGGAGGAAGGAAATGGCAGATTTTTTATTTGCAGAGCTCGAGGGCTACGGCATAAATAACCTTACGGTTATTCTTATGGGTGTCGGAGTAGTATTCGCAGGTCTGATCGGGCTGATCATCGTCTGCACCGTTATGGGTAAGATATGCTCGGCCGCATTCAAGAACAAGACCGCTGAAAAGGCGGCACCCGCAGCACCCGTTGCGGCAACACCTGCACCTGCGGCGGCAGATGCAGTCATCGCCAACAGAGGCGAATTCGTAGCGGCGGTATCCGCGGCTATCGCCGAGGCATCGGGCACCGATGCCGGAGGACTGCGCATCGTTAAGATCGAAAAGTTAAACTAATTATTTTGAGGTGAAATGAAATGAAAAAGTATCTTGTAAACGTAAACGGAACCGACTACGCTATCACTGTTGAAGAAATGGCAGCAGATGCCCCCATGCCTGCGGCAAAGCCCGCAGCAGCTCCTGCCGCAGCACCCGCTGCAGCTCCTGCTCCCGCAGCTGCTCCCGCAGGCGGTGAGAAGATCACTGCTCCTATGCCCGGCACCATCCTTTCTGTAAACGTAACCGACGGTCAGGCTGTTAAGAGCGGCGACGTTCTTATGATCCTTGAGGCTATGAAGATGGAGAACGAGATCCTGGCTCCCTGCGACGGAACCGTTTCCGCTCTCTCCGTTACTAAGGGCGCTACCGTTGACACCGGCGCTCTGCTCTGCGCTATCGCATAAGCATAGGAGAGTATAAATGGACGCATTATTAAACTTTTTCGGTCAGATGGGCTTCACCATGTTCGCCGAGGGCGACAACTGGAAGATGCTCATTATGATCGCGGTTGCCTGCGTGCTTCTGTACCTGGCTATCGTAAAGAAATTCGAGCCGCTGCTCCTTCTGCCCATCGCATTCGGTATGCTGCTCACCAACCTGCCCGGCGCAGAGATGTATCACTCAGAGCTGTGGACAAACTTTATGACCGAGGGTCATGCCGATTATCACAGCTACGGTGCTATCCTTGCCAACGGCGGTCTGCTTGACATCCTTTACATCGGCGTTAAGGCGGGTGTTTATCCCTGTCTTATCTTCTTCGGTGTAGGCGCTATGACCGACTTCGGTCCCCTGATCGCCAACCCCAAGAGTATGCTTCTTGGTGCTGCGGCACAGCTTGGTATCTTCGTTACCTACATCGCGGCTGTTGCCATGGGCTTCAGCCCTGCACAGGCAGGCTCTATCGGTATCATCGGCGGTGCGGACGGCCCTACGGCCATCTTCGTTACCACCCGCCTGGCTCCCCATCTGCTGGG
>JAZQCR010000132.1:0-12140 GCA_045546375.1 Eubacteriales bacterium
TTGTGAGCGGTGTTGCTCATGACCTCGGCAGTGTATGGAATAGCCGAGAAATCAAAGCCGTTGCCAATGACGGTTATCTCCTCGTCAGTGCCCTCTACCTTTGCCATAGTGCAGTTATATCGGTTGCCGTTTTCCTGAGGCTTGATATAGGGGGTGAACATACCGTCCACCGTGTCCTCATACTCACCTATAAGGGATGCCGCGTGGGTGTCGATATAGCTCTCATAGGGGCCGTAGCCGTTATAGGTCACCTTATGGAAGGACTTATCGAGAATAAAGCGTACTCCGAAACGGGGGATCATATCGGGAGCGCGGTCGGTGCGCTTCATATCAAGGCTTATCTCAATGCCTTCACCTGTGAAGGTATAGGTGGCGTCCCCTCGAAGTGCCACGGGATTCTTGGTGGCAGTTATGGCGAAGGGCGCCTTTATCACCGCTGTCTTACCGTCACATTCAGCGAAGGTCTCGTAGGTCTTCGCCTTTGCGTTATGGAAGCCGAAGCCCCAGCACCAGGTACCTCTCCAATCCTTCTCGTTATCTGTGGGAGCGCGCCATATCTGTATGCCCGAGGGTGCCTTTAAGAGCTCCTTGCCATTTTTCTTAACGGATAAGAAGGTGAGAGTGCTCTTACAGATAACGTACTCGGTTTCAGCTGTCTTTACTGTGTAGCTTTCGTCCTCCTCGGTTACCTTCACCTCACCCATAGGCGCGGGTGCGGTATTTACCGTCTCTTCACGAAGGGGGAACTGTGCGTGTCCTATCTCGTTTTCCCCCTTCATAAAGGAAAGGTTCAGATATGCGCTGCCGCTATCGGGCAGGGTGTAGTCAAGGGCTATCTCGCCCTCGCCGTGAGGCGGAATAGAGGGGATGGGCATCTCCTTTGCTTCCTCGCCGTTTACCCACCACTTAAGGGTAAGGGTAGACAGATCTGTGAAATCATAGCGGTTGGTAAGGAATACCTTTCCCCCCTCAAAGCGCGCCTTTACGGGAGAGTACACGTACTTGAGCTCCAAAAGACCGGGAGAGGGAGTGCGGTCGGGGAATACCAGACCGTCACAGCAGAAGTTTCCGTCGTTTATCTCGTCCCCGAAGTCGCCTCCGTAGGCGTAGACGGGTCTGCCGTCGGCGGCCCTTCCCGTCAGGATGGCGTGGTCACACCACTCCCATACGCAACCGCCCATAAAATTATCGTACTTGAAGAAAAGCTCCACGTAGTCGCGAAGGTCCCCGGGGCCGTTACCCATGGCGTGGCTGTATTCGCAGAGGAAAAGGGGACGCTCGTCGTAGCCCCGGGACGTGCAGTATTCCTCACACCATTCTGTGGGCGGATACATACGGCTGTATACGTCGGATGACTTTGAGTTGTATTCGTTGTCGTCGTTATTGGTAGCGCCCTCATAGTGAATGGGGCGGGTGGGGTCGGCGTTATGCAGGTACTCTATGGCGGCCTCCATATTGACGCCGTGGCCCGACTCGTTGCCTATACTGAACATAATGACGCAGGGGCGGTTTTTATCCCTTGCGTGCAGATAGACCGAGCGGTCTACCACCGCGGCCTTCCACGCGGGATCGTCGCTTATGAGGCCGTTTTGCAGTCCCCAGGCACCGTGTGCCTCCAGATCTGCCTCGTCGCAGATATAGAGGCCTATCCTGTCGCACAGACCGAGGAAACGAGGGTCGTTTGGATAGTGTGAGGTGCGCACGGCGTTTATATTATGCGCCTTCATAATGCGCAGATCTTTTTCCATCTGCTCCATAGTGACGGCATAGCCGTTTATCGGGTCGCTGTCGTGACGGTTTACGCCGAGAAGCTTGATGTTGACACCGTTAAGGTAGAAGACACCGTCCTCGATGGTTACCTGACGCAGGCCTACGCCTTCTGTGATATACTCACCCATATAAGAGATAACGAGGGTATAGAGATTGGGCGATTCAGCGCTCCAAAGGATGGGGTCATCCACGTGGAAGAGGGCGTTGCCGTCATCGTCTGCTGTATCTGTCAGTACGGTACCCATAGGGCTCTTTAAAGTGATCTCACAGCCCTCTGCGCCGATCACGTTTACAGAGACTGTGTATCCGTCGCCCTCGGGCTCTGTGACTATGGTGTAGTCGATGATATGTCCCTCGGGACGGTCAAGGATATATACGTCGCGGAAGATGCCCGACAGGCGGAACTTGTCCTGGTCGTCGATGTAAGTACCCTTACACCACTTGAGCACCACTACTCTTACCTCGTTTTCGCCGTCAAGCAGAGCCTCGGTGATATCAAACTCCGCGGTAGAATGGGGTATCTCGTGATAGCCTAAATATTCGCCGTTTAAGAAAAGGTAGAAACAGGCGTCCACGCCCTCAAGGAGCATATACTGTTTTCTGCCCTCTTCCTTCTTGAAGTCAAAGGTGCGTGCGTAAACGCCCGTAGGGTTTTCGTTGGGTACGTAGGGTGGGTCGAAGGGGATTGGGTAGTTGATATTAGTATAATTAGGCTTGTCATACCCTTCGTCATGGAGTCGCTCCAGCTGCCAGTTGGCAGGTACGTTTATGTTTTCCGGGACGGGTATCTCGCCTACCTTTTCGGGCAGGTACGCCTTTATCTTTGTAAAGGGATAATAGCCAAAGTTCCATTTACCCGAGAGCAGGGTGAACTGCTCTGAAAGCTCGCGGTCGGTATAGGGCGCGACCTCCTTTGTAAAGGGGATATAGTAGGAGCGGGGCTCTACCTGCCCTACGCTCAGTATACTCAGATCTTCATGACAGAATTTAAAGCTCATTTTATTTACCTCCGTGTGCTTATTATATCAAAAGCGAAAAGTTAAGTCAATTTGCTATTGCAAAAAAAGTGCAGATGGTATATAATGTTAGTTAAGTGGAGCAAAGTGGTGTGAAAGTGGTGAGTTTTCCACATTGGTTTTGCACATTTGCACATTTTAAAGGCTTTAGCGTACAAGAAAAGAGTAATTTCGTATGATTTCGGGAAGATACGACTTCACCCTTGATGGGAAAAACCGAATATTCATCCCCGCACGCCTGCGTGAAGAGTTCGGCGAAAACATAGTTTTCGTCCGCGGCATAGACACTTGCGTTGCGGTATACTCCGCTTCCTGCTGGGAGGCTTTTTGTGCGCGCCTGGAGGAGCTGCCGAGGACCGAGGCACGCCACGTGAAGCGTTTCCTCTATTCCTCTGCTGTGGAGGCCCATATCGACGGTCACGGCAGGGTTATTTTACCTTCTTTGCTGAGAGACTATGCAAAAATAGAAAAGTGTGCTATAATATTAGGAGTCGGAGATCACGCAGAGATCTGGTCGGACACTGAGCTTGCCGCTTTTGAGAGCAAGGCCGACCTGCCCGATATGGAAGAAATGCTTATAAAGTTAGGTTTCTGATGGAATTTTCACATTATTCCGTTATGTTTTCAGAGTGTATGGAGGGCCTTTCCATCCGTCCCGACGGCGTCTACGCCGACTGCACCGCAGGCGGCGGAGGCCACAGCTACGGTATAGCCGAGAGGCTGACGGCAGGAGGTCATCTCTATTCTCTCGACCGTGATACCGACGCCATCAAGGCGGCGGGGGCACGGCTTGCGCCCTTTGGTGACAGGGTCACTCTGATACACAGTAATTTTGTAGATGTGCGTGCCGCTCTTGCCGAAAAGGGTGTGCACGGTTTGGACGGCGCTCTTATAGATCTTGGTGTTTCGTCCTATCAGCTTGATAATGCAGAGAGGGGCTTTTCCTATATGCAGGATGCACCCCTCGATATGCGTATGGATCGCTCGGAGTCCTTTACAGCCTACGACGTTGTCAACGGCTATGAGGAGGCCGAGCTTAAGCGGGTTTTGTACGAATATGGCGAGGAGCGCTTCACTCCGCAGATAGTCCGTGCCATTATAAACGCCAGGAGCGAGGCGCCTATCAAGACTACGGGAGAGCTCTGCGAGCTTATAAAGGGTGCTATCCCCGAGCGTTTCAGAGAAAAAGGGCATCACCCTGCCAAAAAGAGTTTTCAGGCTATCCGTATCGAGGTTAACGGCGAGCTTAAGATCATCCCGCCTACGGTGGACGAGCTGGTATCTCTTTTGAATCCGGGAGGGCGTCTCACCGTCATCACCTTCCATTCCCTTGAGGACAGGGCGGTGAAGGAGCGTTTCGCCTATCATGCCAAGGGGTGCACCTGTCCCCCCGATTTTCCCGTATGTGTCTGCGGTAAGAAGCCATCCGTGCGCATCATAACGAAAAAACCCATAGAACCATCAAAAGCGGAGCTCGAAGAGAATCCGCGTTCTCGCAGTGCAAAGGTGAGGGTGCTAGAAAAGCTATAATCCATTCTTGCCAAAAGGAGGTGGGCGTATGCCGGAAAAGAAGAAAAAGACCGAAAAACGGGCGCTTGCGCCCGCTGATTCTTCGCGCGCGTACACGTATACGCGTGAGGGCGAGAAACGGCGCGCCAAGAGAACTGCGCAGATGAGCGCGGCTCCCCGCATCATGCGTCGGCCGAAGCCCCGCAGACGTCCCCAACAGGTGACCGCACAGTTCGGCGCCATCACTCCGGGCAAGCGCAAGCGCAAGGTAGGCGTGACCCCATTCTCCAAGAAGAAAAAGTCCGTGCAGACCGTAAAGGTCAAGGGAGGCAGACTTCCCTGGACGGCTATTATCACAGCGGTGTGCTGTACGGCGGTCATTATGGCTATGGTCATTAATTACGTGCGATTAAACGAGCTCACCAATAACTACCGAACCGTTCAGGCGGAGGTGGTAGGGCTGATGGCAGACAAAAAAAGTCTTGAACAGCAGATAGACGTACTTGAGTATAAGGAGCAGGCGGAGCGGTACGGCATGGTGGGAAGTGACCGTGTGGAAAAGCGGTATATAAAGCTCCAGAGCGAAGACAAGATAGTCGTTCACGAGGAAGAGGGCAACGCCTTCACAAGATTCTTTGCCGACATATGGCAGGATATCTGCTCATTCTTCGGTAATATATTCGGCTGATAAAAAATATAATTAAAAACAAGTTTAAGGAGGTGTCCCTATGCTAAGTGTACGCTCGGGCAGAGTTATGAATAAGCGCAGAACGTTTATCGTGGTCTTCTGTGCGGTGCTTTTCGCTATCATAATCGGACGCCTTTTCTACCTGCAGATATTAAGCTACGATACCTATAAGGCGGCTGTGGCTGATAATATCCAGCGCCAGACTACCATCAACGCCACCAGAGGCACCATCTACGACCGAAATATGGTTCAGCTTGCTACCAACGTCACCACCTACCGAGTCTTTTTGGCTCCCGACAGCATAGGGGACGACGAGGAGGCGCAGCTTATCTCACGTTTTCTCTCGGATACCTTAGAGGTGGATTATGATACCGTGTACGGTAAGAGCAAGATGAGCCACCGCGCGGACGAAACGGTGAAGAAGAACGTGGATTCGGATACCGCCGACGTTATACGCCAGTTTATCAACGAGAACGGCTACGGCAGAAAGATATATCTGGAGGCGTCCACAAGACGCTATTATCCCTACGGCTCTCTCGCCTCCTCGGTCATCGGCCTTTCGGGTACCGATAACGGCCTCTCGGGTATCGAGCTTTCCTACGACGAGTATCTTAAGGGCACTAACGGCAGATACATCACCGCAAAGAACGGCAGCGGCGGCAGTATGCCCTTTAAGTACGACACCTACGTGGATCCTATCAACGGTTATCACGCTGTTTCTACTCTGGATATCCCCATTCAGGCGATACTTGAGAATCAACTCAAAGCCGCATACGAGAACGGTGACCCCTTAAACCGCGCCTGCGGTATCGTTATGAACCCCAATAACGGTGAGATATACGGTATGGCTACCTATCCCACCTTTGACCTGAACGACCCCTATACTCTGAACGCCGATTCTAAAGCGGCCTTTGAAGCTCTGGGGCTTGACCCTGACTCTGAGGAGTACACGGAGAAGAAGACCGAGTACGTCTACGAGATGTGGAAAAACAAGGCGGTCACCGACCTTTACGAGCCCGGCTCTACCTTCAAGGTAGTAACAACTGCCATGGCTCTCGAGGAGAACGCGATCACCTTCGATGATGAATTTACCTGTACCGGCTCCTACCGCGTAGAGGGCTGGCCACTGCCCATCCACTGTCACAGAAAGGGCGGTCACGGCACCTATCCTTATTGGCGTCAGCTGCAGCAGTCCTGCAACCCCACGCTGATGCAGGTGGCGGAGCGTATCGGCGGACAGAATTTCTATTCATACTTCGAGGCCTTTGGCTTTACCTCCAAGACGGGTATAGATCTGCCCGGCGAAGCGGTTGGCCAGTATCAGTCCTACAGCGCCTTTACCAACGTCAGCTTGGCGGTCTATTCCTTCGGTCAGACCTTTACCACCACCGCTCTTCAGCAGATCACTGCGGTAAGCGCTGTGGCGAACGGAGGCTATTTAGTGAAGCCTCACGTGGTCAGCGCTCTCGTTGACGATGACGGCAACGTGGTAGCGGACTTCAGCGACTCGGTAAAATACCAGGTGGTCTCGAGTGATATATGCGACGATATCTCCGACGTGCTTGAGCAGGGTGTCTCCGGTGACGGAGGTGCCAGAAACGCCCGAGTAAGCGGCTACAAGATAGCGGCGAAGACGGGTACCAGTGAGAAGCGAGATAAGCTTAACGAAGAAGGAAAGACCCAGTACGTAGTTTGCTCTACCGTGGCTTACGCGCCTGCGGACGACCCGCAGGTGGCGGTGCTTATCATGGTTGATGAGCCCCAGGGGGAGGACCTCTTCGGTTCATACATCGCGGCCCCCTACGTGGCAAACGTAATGGAGGAGATACTGCCTTATCTGGGCGTTGAGCGCTCCAGCATCGAGACCAGTGTCACCGTGGCGGACTTTATAGAGAGCGAGGTATCCCGTGCCGCATCGGACGTTGACGTGCTTGGCCTTGAGGCTGTTATCGTGGGCGAGGGCTCTACCGTCGTTGCCCAGATACCTGCCGCAGGAGAAAGAGTCGAGGAAGGCGGTACCGTGGTCCTTTATACCGGTACTGCGACCCCCGAGGATACCGTGGTCGTCCCCGACCTGTCGGAGCATACGGCGGATCAGGCGGCGAGAAAGCTGAAAGAGCTTGGACTTAACGTATATATTTCCGGTGCGGAGGGTGTAGGCGCATACGTCTATTCCCAGAGCATCGAGACGAATACAATGGTTCCCATAGGAACCGTAGTCACCATAGACCTTATGTATATGACGGGTCTCACCGACTAAAAGGACGTGTAAAGGAAATATTTACACGGAGTTGACCATACTTGCGATTATACACCCTGTTACGGGATGTAGAAATAATCAAGACCAACGTGGCGGATCTTTCCTGCGAGGCGGGAAAGATCTGCGAGCATAGCGACGAGGTGCACCCCGGTTGCGTTTTTGTCTGCATTTCGGGCATAACTCACGACGGTCACGACTATATAGACCGCGCCTGTGAGGGCGGTGCTTCGCTGATAGTGGCGGAGCGGCTCACCGAGGAGCTGATCTCTTCGGGCGTCGCATACGTTATTACTCCCGACACCAGAGTCGCATGCGCGGCTATGTGGAGGGCATACTACGGAAACCCGCAAAGAGGGCTTCGTCTTTTTGGGATAACGGGCACAAACGGAAAGAGCTCTACTGCGTACGTTCTTCGCTCCATACTATATGCGGCGGGACGCAGGGTAGGCATGATAGGCTCGGTAAAGAACGAATATGCAGATCTCGTTCTCCCCGAAAGCCCTATGACCACCCCCGATCCGCGCACTCTTTATGAGATCCTCTCGAAGATGAGGATGTCGGGCGCTGAGGATGTGGTGATAGAGGCGTCAAGCCACGCTCTTGCCTTGGGTAAGCTCTGTGGACTTACCTTTGAGGGCGGGATATTTACTAATCTGTCTGCGGAACACCTTGATTTTCATCCTACCATGAGGGATTACGCCGCAGCAAAGTCACGGCTGTTTCAGCGATGCAGGGTGGCCGTAGCCAACGCGGACGACCCGTGGGCACATACCGTTACCGACGGCGCCTGTTGCCCTGTCCGCACCTTTTCCGTAAAGGGGAAGGCTGATTACACCGCAAAAGAGGTAGATTATCCACCGTCGGGCGGCATATCCTATTACTTTACCTCTCGAAAAGAGATGTTTTCTCTTGAGAGCCGGCTTCCCGGTATTTTTTCGGTCTATAATACTCTTGCGGCGGCGTCCTTGGCCTATGAGATAGGTATACCGCCGAGCTATATTGCAGAGGGTATACGCTCCCTTGCTTCCATCCCGGGCAGAATGGAAAGGGTGGAGAATTCCAAGGGTATAGATATTTATATCGATTACGCCCACACGCCTGCGGCGCTGGAGACGGCTATCAAAGAGGTGCGCAGATACGCCCGCGGCAGAGTCATTACCCTTATGGGCTGCGGCGGTATGCGTGATAAGGCGAAACGTCCCTTTATGGGCAGAGTAGCCACCGAGCTTTCCGACCTTACGGTCGTCACCACCGATAATCCCCGCGGGGAGGACCCGGGTGAGATAATAACCCAGATACTTTCCGGTATCGACGGCGGTAAGGCGGCTATAGTGCGCGACCGCGAGGAGGCCATAGCCTATGCTCTGTCCGAGGCAAGGGAGGGGGATACCCTTCTTCTTGCAGGCAAAGGGCACGAGGAGTACCAGATCCTCGCTGACGGGATGCACCCCTTCAGCGAAAAAGAGATAATAAAAAAACACTTGAAGTAGACATTACGGAGCACAGCATGAACGTTTATGTGGAGAGCGGAATACACTTAGGTGATATAGCCCGTGTTACAGGAGGCAAGCTTCTCGGTCGTGACGGTGAGGTACGTACCATCACCACCGACTCAAGGAGCGTGGAGCCCGGCGCCATGTTTATCGCCATAAGAGGAGAACGCTTTGACGGCCATGACTATATAACCAAAGCATATGAAGCGGGCGCGGCGTGCGTTCTCGGTGAGCATATTCCCGACGGGGTCATCCCCCTGGGTGCAGGCGGAGTTCAGGTAGGCGATACTGTCAAGGCTCTCGGCGATATAGCGAAATACCGCAAGGAGTGTGTCGATCCCTTTACGGTTGCCGTTACCGGCAGTACGGGAAAGACCACCACCAAGGAGTTTATTTATTCCGTGCTCAGCGCCGACAATAAGACTCACAAGACCGAGGGCAACTTCAATAACGATATCGGTATGCCCCTTACCATGCTGAAGATAGAGAACGGGTGCAGGTATCTGGTCCTTGAAATGGGAATGAGCGGCCCCGGAGAGATAGAGTATCTGTCCCGCCTTGCCTGTCCCGATATGGCGGTCATCACCAATATAGGCGATTCTCACATAGAGCATTTCGGAAGCCGAGAGGGCATCAGGGATGCGAAGATGGAGGTAGTACGCGGCCTTAAGGCCGGCGGCAAGTTGATCTTAAACGGTGACGAGCCCTTGCTCTCGGGCGTTGACGGCGCTATCTACGTGTCCCTAAAGGACGAGGGCTCTGACTACTATGTCAGCGGCATTACCGACCACGGTATGTGCACCACCTTCGATATGACTCACAACGGCGTCACCGTACAGGATCTTTCCATACCCGTTCTCGGCGAGCATAACGTGTTCGACGCGGCGCTGGCTTATGCGGTGGGTAATGAGCTTGGTATGAGCGAGGAAAAGCTCCGTGCGGGTCTTAACAACTTTAAAAATACCGGTATGCGGCAGAATATCTATCAGAGCTCTGACGTGACCGTTATCGAGGACTGCTATAATGCGGCGCCCTCTTCAATGATGGCGTCAATGTCCGTGCTCTCCATGATAGCATCCCGTCAGGGCGGACGCAGTATTGCCGTCCTCGGCGATATGCGCGAGCTCGGCGACTTCTCCCGACCTCTTCACGAAGAGGTCGGCGGTAAAGTGGCAGAACTTAAGATAGACAGACTGTACACCTTCGGTGACGAGGCGGCGTTTATCGCCCACGGCGCAAAGGCGGCGGGAATGCCGGAGGAAAACGTTTTCGTTTTCCGTGATCTTGAAGCCCCCGAGGCTTTGGCAGAGGCGCTTAAGGGTGAGGTGAAGGCTTCTGATGCCATACTCTTCAAGGCAAGCCGTGCCGTACAGCTGGAGAGAGTCATAGAGGCTATGAAAGGATAAAAATGGACGATACGATGTTTTGGCTTTTTATAGGCGTACTGATACTGACATTTCTTATTACCGTTATAGTCTTAAAGCGGCTTATCCCCTTTCTTAAGAGCATGAAGATGGGTCAGAAGATCCTTGACATAGGTCCCCGCTGGCATAAATCCAAAGAGGGGACACCCACCATGGGCGGACTTGCCTTTATAGGTGCAATGACGGTCAGCGTTACGACGGCTTTAGTTGCAGGCATCTGCCTTGGCGAGCTTTCCTCTTACACCGAGCTTATCATAACCTTCGTTATGGCGCTTCTCTCGGGCGTTATCGGTATGATAGACGACTCGGCGAAGCTCCGAAAAAAGCAGAACGAGGGGCTCACCGCCTCCCAGAAGTTCCTTTTACAGCTTATCCTTGCAGGCGGATACATATTTGCTATGTCCGTAACGGGCAATTTGGATACCGCGCTTTATATCCCCTTCGTCGGCGTTACCCTTGAGCTTGGCATATTCTATTACGTGTTTGCCCTTGTGCTCATCTGCGGTATGTTCAACAGCGTAAATCTGAACGACGGTATAGACGGCCTGTGCTCCACTATGAGCGCTACGGTAGGCGGCTTCTTCGCTCTTTGTGCATTTTTGTGCGGCTCGGCGGAGCTCTCTATCCTGGCGGGAGCGTGTATCGGAGGATGCCTCGGCTTTTTGGTGTATAATTTCTATCCCGCAAGAGTATTTATGGGTGACACGGGCTCCCTCTTCTTAGGCGGACTCCTGGTCGGTATGGCGTTTATGCTGGATAATCCCCTTATCATCGTGGTGTGCGGCTTCGTTTATATAGCAGAGACCCTTTCGGTAATGATCCAGGTCACTTATTTTAAGTTAACTCACGGTAAGCGCTTCTTTAAGATGGCGCCCATCCATCATCATTTTGAAAAGTGCGGTTGGAGTGAGATAAAGGTAGTATCCGTCTTCTCACTTATCACCCTCGCTTTATGCGTATTATCCATCTTTGGTCTGAATAGGTAATCTAATGGCGAAAAAGACAGCGGCAGTAGCGGCAAATAATAACGTGAGCAACGGCGCAAAGGGCGTCGGTGCTGACGTCGTGCGCGTTCGCGCAGGTGTTGACCGCCCGATGCTTATAATCATAATAATACTGCTCTGTTTCGGCTCGGTAATGGTTTTCAGCGCCAGTTATGCTTATTCTCTTTACAAGTACGCTGACAGCTATTTCTACATTAAAAAGCAGGTTGGCTTCCTTTTCTTAGGCTTTGCCGCTATGATACCCATTATGAATCTGCCCCTTGACCTTATCAGACGACTGACGGTGCCCTTCTATATCTTCGCGGCGGTACTCCTCGCTATAGTTCCCGTGGTTGGTCTTGCAGAGGGTGAGGCTGTCAGATGGATCAACATCGGCGGTATCGTCACCATTCAGCCATCCGAGATAATGAAGCCGGCGCTGGTAATGATCCTGGCACTCTATATACAGAATCACCAGGAGCAGATAACAGACTATCGGCATTTCTGGGGCTCGTCTAAATACGGACTTGTATATCCTTCTATATTCGTTCTTATCGCCTGCGCGCTGATGGTGCTGGAGAACCACTTCTCGGGTACTATCATTATGTTCATCATCGGAATGGTAGTCATCTTTGCGGGCGGCGCGCGTCTTTTCTGGTTCGGCGTTGCGGGCGGCACGTTTATCACCGCCGTTTTCGGTATGATAATGTTCACCGACTACGCAAAGCAGCGTGTGGATATATGGCTGCACCCCGAGAATTATGATGCTCTTGACGAGACATGGCAGACTACTCAGGGCCTTTACGCCATCGGCTCCGGCGGATGGTTCGGCGTGGGACTTGGCAATAGCCGTCAGAAGCATATGTTCGTATCCCAGCCGCAGAATGACTTTATCTTCTCGATCATCGCCGAGGAGCTCGGCTTTGCCGGTGCTACCCTCGTTATCATTCTCTTTATGCTCCTTGTGTGGCGCGGCTTCGTGATCGCTCTGAAGGCA
>JAZQCR010000133.1:0-3169 GCA_045546375.1 Eubacteriales bacterium
GGTAAGGGACTCGGTGGTATGGCTCTTTGAGGAGCCTGTAGCACCGCCGCAACCGTCACGGCCTGTACGGCCGCCGAGAAGGATGACTATATCACCGGGAATAGGCCTCTCACGGCGAACGTTCTCGGCAGGAGCCGCCGCGATAACGGCGCCTATCTCCATTCTCTTTGCCGCATAGCCGGGATGGTAGAGCTCGTCTACCTGACCTGTAGCAAGACCGATCTGGTTACCGTAGGAGGAATAGCCTGCCGCCGCGGTAGTGACGATCTTTCTCTGAGGCAGCTTACCTGCCATAGTCTCGGAAACAGGGACGGTAGGATCTGCCGCGCCTGTCACACGCATAGCCGCGTAAACGTAGCTTCTGCCGGAAAGCGGGTCACGGATAGCGCCGCCGATACAGGTAGCGGCACCGCCAAAGGGCTCTATCTCGGTAGGATGGTTATGGGTCTCGTTCTTAAAGAGCAATAACCATTCCTCGTCCTTGCCGTCAACGTTTACCGTGATCTTAACGGTGCAGGCGTGGATCTCCTCGCTCTCATCAAGGCGAGGAAGCTTACCCTGCGCCTTCAGCGCACGGGTAGCAAGGGTGGCGATATCCATCAGGTTAATGGGTTTAGTTCTGTTAAGATCCTCACGGGTCTTGATATAAAGGTCGTATGCGCTCTGTAAGAGCTCATCCTCGAACTTTACGTTATCAATGGTAGTGAGGAAGGTGGTATGACGGCAATGGTCAGACCAATAGGTATCTATCATACGGATCTCAGTGATGGTGGGTGCTCTGCCTTCGCTCTTAAAATAGTCCTGACAGAACTTGATATCCCCCGCATCCATAGCGAGACCGTACTCCTTGATAAAGTCAGATAGACCCGCCTCATCAAGCTCAAGGAAGCCGTTAAGGGTTGCAACAGCTGATGGAATATCGTAAGTCTGTACGATAGTCTCGGGAAGAGCGAGCTCCGCTTCCCTTGCCTCTACAGGGTTGATAACGTATTTCTTCACTGCGGCAAACTCCTCGTCGGTAAGCTCGCCGTAGATATAGTAGACCTTGGCACTGCGGACGAGAGGTCTCTCGCCTGCGGTCATGATCTGGATACACTGGGCCGCGCTGTCTGCGCGCTGGTCAAACTGACCGGGCAGATACTCTACGGCAAATACCCTTCCCTCGTCCTCTGTAAGCTCGTAGGAAACTACGTCAAGCTGAGGCTTGGAAAATACGTTACCTACCGCGCGCTCAAAGAGCTCAGCGGTGATATTCTCAACGTCATAGCGGTTAAGCACACGCACACCCGTAACGCCAAGACCCAAAAGAGTCTTTAGGTCGCCCATAAGGCCGCGCGCTTCGTTTGCAAGCTCCGCTTTTTTCTCTACATATACTCTGTATACCACTTTTTACTCCTTTGCAGCAAGGGCCTTAGCACCAATATCACTGCGATAGAATGCATTATCAAAATGAATATTCTTTACTCTCGCATAAGCGCCCTTTACGGCATCCTCGAGAGTGTCCGCCGTAGCGGTAACGCCCAGCACTCGACCGCCTGAGGTGACCACCTGACCGTCCTTCAGCGCCGCACCCGCTACAAATACGTGGGGAGCCGCCTCTTCGGGAATGGTGATTGGATAACCCTTCTCGTACTTCACGGGGTATCCCTCGCTTGCCATAACAACGCAACAGGCGCTCTTGTCGGCAAACTTTACCTCTGTCTGTGCCAGCTTTTCATCGTGAACGGCACGCATAATGGTAAACAGGTCGCTCTCAAGAAGAGGAAGAACTACCTGAGTCTCGGGATCACCGAAACGGCAGTTATACTCAATGACCTTAGGGCCGTTCGGTGTCAGCATTAAACCAAAGTATAAGCAACCCTTGAAGGTCCTGCCCTCGGCGTTCATGGCGTTCACGGTGGGTATGAATATCTCCTTCATACAACGCTCTGCAACCTCGGCAGTATAATAGGGATTAGGCGCTACAGTGCCCATACCGCCCGTATTAAGTCCCTTATCACCGTCAAGGGCTCTCTTGTGGTCCATAGAGGACACCATAGGCTTAAGGGTCTTGCCGTCGGTAAAGGCAAGAACGGAAACCTCGGGGCCTGTCAGGAACTCCTCGATAACGATACTGTTACCGGAGGCGCCGAAGACCTTATCCTCCATGATCTCACGTACTGCCGCTTTCGCTGCCTCTCTTGTCTCTGCGATGATGACTCCCTTACCGAGAGCCAGGCCGTCTGCCTTGACTACGGTAGGAATGGGAGCGCTGTCAAGATACTTGATAGCTTGCTCTGCATCTGAGAAGACCTCGTAGGTAGCGGTGGGGATGCCGTACTTCTTCATAAGATTCTTTGAGAAGACCTTACTTCCCTCGATGATAGCCGCCGCCTTATTCGGGCCAAAGCAAGGAACGCCTATGGACTCTAAAGCGTCTACCGCGCCCAGCACCAAAGGATCGTCAGGTGCAACGACTGCAAAGTCGATACCGTTCTCCTTGGCAAAGGCTACCTGTGCCTCGATATCGGTAGCACCGATGGCCACGCACTCAGCGTCTGCCGCGATACCTCCGTTACCGGGAAGGGCGTATATTTTGTCGATCTCGGGGCTTTCCGAGAGCTTCTTGATTATGGTATGCTCACGTCCGCCGCCGCCAATGACCATTATCTTCATTTTTTATCCTCACTCGTATATGGGGAATTTCTCACAGAGGGCGATGACCTCATTGGTGATGCGCTCACGGTTGCCCTCGAAATCGTTGATGATATCAGCTAACCAACCTGCGATAAGCTTCATCTCCTCAGCACCGAAACCACGGCTGGTAACGGCGGGAGTACCCACGCGCAGACCGCTGGTAACGAAGGGAGAAAGAGGCTCGTTGGGCACGGTATTCTTATTAGCGGTGATATGCACCTCATCAAGACGTGCCTCCAGCTCCTTACCCGTCACGTCAGTACCGCGAAGGTCGATGAGCATCAAGTGGTTATCTGTGCCGCCGGAAACAAGGTTGACACCGCGCGCCATAAGCTCGTCTGCCAGCACCTTGGCATTCTCTGCTACCTTTACCTGATAAGCCTTCCACTCGTCGGTAAGCGCCTCACCGAAAGCAACTGCCTTTGCGGCGATGATGTGCATTAAGGGGCCACCCTGAGTACCGGGGAATATAGCCTTATTGATACGCTTATAC